>JBIOJD010000133.1:0-9361 GCA_044450485.1 Polyangiales bacterium
CACCGCTCGAGATCTGGTGCAACGAAGCCCAAGAGCGCTACGTGCTCGGCGTTCATCCGGAGCGGCTGCAAGCGTTCGCAGCCCTTTGCGTGCGCGAGCGCTGTCCGTTCGCCGTGGTCGGAGCCACCACGAGCGACGGAATCTTGCACGTGGCCGACCGCCTGCTGCACGCCGCACCGATCGCCATGCCGCTCTCGGTTCTGCTCGGAAAACCGCCCAAGATGCTACGCGAGGCTTCGACCGGCAGCTTCGAGCCCGAGCGTTTCGACACGCGCGGCATCGCCCTCGCGGAAGCGGTCGATCGTGTGCTGCGGCTTCCCACCGTGGCGGACAAGACGTTTCTGGTGACGATCGGCGATCGAACGGTGGGCGGGATGATCGCTCGCGACCCGATGGTCGGTCCATGGCAGGTCCCGGTCGCGGACGCAGCGCTCACGCTGAGCGATTACCAGGGCTACACGGGCGAGGCCATGGCCATGGGCGAGCGGACGCCGATCGCGCTGCTCGATGCCGCCGCGTCGGCGCGCATGGCCGTGGCCGAGGCGATCACGAACATCGCGTCGGCGCCGATCGCGAAGCTGTCCGATGTGAAGCTGAGCGCCAACTGGATGGCCGCGGCGGGCCACCCGGGTGAGGATGCGCGGCTCTTCGCCGCGGTGGAGGCTGTCGGGCTCGAGCTGTGCCCGGCGCTCGGGATCGCGATTCCCGTGGGCAAGGACTCGCTGAGCATGCGCACGGTCTGGGAACGCGAAGGACAGACGCGCAGCGTGACCGCGCCGCTGTCTCTGATCGTCAGCGCATTCAGCAGGGTGAGCGACGTGCGGCGCGCGCTCACCCCGCAGCTCGTGACCGACGCAGGCACGACGCGACTTCTGTTCGTCGACCTCGGCCACGGCCGCAATCGCCTCGGTGCTTCCTGCTTGCTGCAGGTCTACGGGGCAGTGGGTCACGACCCGCCGGACCTGAGCGCGCCCGATGACTTGCGAGGGTTCTTCGAGGCGGTGCAGGAGTGCAGCGCCGCGGGCAAGCTGCTGGCCTATCACGATCGCTCGGACGGCGGCCTGCTCGCGACCCTGCTCGAGATGGCGTTTGCAGGCGGCTGCGGCTTCGAGGTCGAGATCGGCGATCTGGGCGATGATGCGCTGGCGGTGCTCTTCAGCGAGGAGCTCGGTGCGGTGCTGCAAGCGCAGGCCGATGACGTGGCCTTCGTGCGAGACGCGTTTGCGCGCCGTGGCCTTGCTCGCTGCGTGCACGATCTCGGCACACCCGTGCTGGGAGAGCGAATCGCGTTCAGCCATCGCGCCATGGTAGTGTACGAGGGACGCCGCAGCGCGCTGCGCGGTGCGTGGTCCGAGACGACGCACGCGCTTCAGCGAATGCGCGACAATCCCGAGTGCGCCGACGAAGAGCAGGCCGCGCGGCTCGACGCGGGCGACCCGGGCTTGCACGCGATCATCCCCTTCGACGCCGAGCAGGACATCGCGGCCCCGTTCGTGATGCGTGGCGCGCGCCCCAAGGTCGCGATCCTGAGGGAGCAGGGCGTGAACGGCCAGGTCGAGATGGCGGCGGCCTTCGACCGCGCGGGCTTTGCGGCGGTCGACGTGCACATGAGCGACCTGCTCGAGGCGCGTCGGGAGCTGTCCGATTGTGTCGGGCTGGTCGCGTGTGGTGGCTTTTCGTTCGGCGACGTGCTGGGCGCCGGTGAGGGCTGGGCCAAGTCCATCCTGTGGAACCCGCGCGTGCGCGATCAGCTCGCGAGCTTCTTCGCCCGGCGCGGCACGTTCGCGCTCGGCGTGTGCAACGGCTGTCAGATGATGAGCAATCTCCACGAGCTGGTGCCTGGCGCGGACCATTGGCCGCGCTTCGTCGAGAACCGCTCCGAACGCTTCGAAGGCAGGTTGGTGCTCTTGCAGGTGCAAGACAGCCCGTCGGTGCTGCTGCGCGGCATGAGCGGTGCGCAGTTGCCGGTTCCGGTGGCGCACGGCGAGGGCCGAGCCGAGCCGCGCGCTCGGGGCGACATCGCTGCGCTCGAACGCGCAGGTCTGATCGCGGCGCGCTACGTGGACCACCACGGTGCCGTGACCGAGCGCTACCCGCGCAACCCGAGCGGTTCGCCAGGCGGCATCTGCGCGGTCACCTCGCGCGACGGCCGCGTCACGTTGATCATGCCGCATCCGGAGCGCGTGTTCCGGGGCGTGCAGCTCAGTTATCGGCCCCGCGGCATCTCAGAGACCTCGCCGTGGATGCGTCTGTTCCAGAACGCGCGTGCGTTCGTCGCGTGATGCACGGTCCCGTGCCCTCGACGATCAGGGTTTGGCGCCGCGCAACTTCGCCAGTCGCACTTCGCGCCGGGCCTCGATGTGCTTCGGCTGGATCTGCAGGACGCGCTTGAAGCAGGCCAGCGCCTTCTTGGGGTCGCCGCCACGTTGGAACACGAGCCCTCTGGTGTACAGCGCACGCGGTTGATCGGCGTCGATCTCGAGCGCCTTCTTGAGCGCATCGACGACCGACCGCGGCAGACCCTCCTGATCCGAGCGGTGTTTCTCGAACAGCGCATAGCCGCGCAGCGCGTGCAACTCCGCGCTCTCGGGCTCCGCGCGCAGCATTTCGTCTGCGACCGCGATCGCCTCGTCGGGACGGCCACGCTGCAGGCTCTGCTCGGCCTTGCGCAGGCGCGAGGCGCGATCCTCGACCCCGGTTGCAGCGATGTTCGGAACGGGAGGGGCAGGGGGTACGGGAAGATTTGCGACCACCGATGTCTCGGCCGCGCGTGCGCTTGCCGGCGACTGGCTCACGATTCGCGCCCGCGGCGAGGCTGACGCGATCGGGCTCGCGCGCAGCGACGCCAGCCGTTGCCAGGCCGGCGCGCCGAGCGACGGGATGCCTGCCCCAGCGGGCAAGCCACTGGGGCCGTCCTTGAGCTCGACCTGACTGCGAAACGTCTCGTGGTTGCGCTCTTCGTGCAGCCCCAACATGTGGGTCACGATCAACGCATAGATCAAATGACGCGTGCGTTGCTCACCGAGCGGGCACTGCTCGACAAGCTCTTCGGGAGTCGCGGGTGCGGCGCGGATCAGCTCGATCAGGGACTTGTCTTCGCGTTCGAGCAGGAGTCGTTCGAGGTCGCGCCCTGGCTGCAGCCTGAGCTTCTTGCCCGTGTAGCGCTCGAGCACTGCATCGACCATGTCCTCTTGAGCGTAGTCGCGGAGCGATGCACAGAGCAGCGCGTAAGGGTCGATGCTGCCGGTGACGAGATCGTCGCCTTCGCCGACGAGGTCCTCGGTGAAGAACGCGAAGTCGGCGTCGCGCACCCCGCACAGCGGGATGAGGCCCGCGAGCAGGCTGGGCGCGGCCGCGGAGAGGCGCGCGGCGATCGGGCGACCTTGTCGAAAGCCGATGCTCGCGAGGATGCCCTGCTCTTGCGTGAAGAGCTGGAGCGTGCCGCTCGTGTTTCGGCGGTACAAATAGAGCACGAGGTGAGGCAGCGGCGTTTCGCCCAAGGTGCCTTGGGCGTCGGGCTGCCGTTCCGCGGTTTCGCTCATGCGATCCACGATTTTCCACGCGCCGGGTCGAAATCGCAACGGCGGATGCGCTGCGCCGACGTCGGAACCAGGCATACATGGCCCGAGAGGGGCTTCCTGTGTCCGTTTCAGAACCAGACCGCGAGCTCGGGCTTCTGCACCTTGCCCATCGCATTTTTCGGCAATTCTTTCACGGTGCGCAGCAGCGAGGGCACTTTGTAGGGTGCCAACCGCTGCTTGGCCCACTCGCGCAGTGCCGCCAGCTCCAGCCCCGCTCCTTCATGCAACACGGCGACCGCTGCCACTCGCTGGCCCCAAGTCGGGTCCGGCACGCCGATGACCGCGCACTCCCGGATCGCGGGATGCGCTCGCAGCGTTGCTTCGATTTCGAGCGCGGAGATCTTGTAGCCGCCGCTCTTCAAGATGTCGACGGACTCCCGGCCGAGGATGCGGTAACTGCCGTGCTCGAGCTGTGCGACGTCGCCTGTCTTGAACCAGCCGTCCGGCGTGAAGCTCTCGGCGGTGGCGGCAGGCTTGCCCCAGTATTGCGCGAACATGCCAGCGCTCTTCACCTCGAGCTTGCCAGGCTCGCCTTCGTGCACTTCTCGTTCCCGTTCGTCCATTAGACGCGCCTCGACGCCAGGAAAGCACGCCCCGACATGCCCCGGGCGCCGTTCTCCATGCAACGGATTGCCGAGCCCCATGCCGAACTCGGTCATGCCGTAGCGTTCGAGCAGCGTGTGGGAGCTGATCTCGCGGAAGCGCCGCAGCGTTTCCTCGGGCAGTGCCGCCGAGCCCGACACCATCAGGCGCAGGCGGGCGCAGCCAGCGCTGAACAGCGCACTCCGCTCCGCGCTTGCAGCATCATGTGCGTCGATCAATTTCGCGTAGATCGTCGGGACCGCCATGAACAGCGTGAGCTCCTGTGCTTGGCCGATGCGGTCCAGCACCGTGCCGGCATCGAACCTTGGGATCAGCTCGCAGCAGCCGCCGGCATACAGGGTGCAGCACAACGAGTTCAGCACGCCGTGCAGGTGGTGTAGCGGCAATACGTGCAGGATCCGATCGCGCGAGGAGATCTCCCAGGCCGCGATCACGGATTCGACTTGCGCGCGTAGGACGGCGTGCGTGCTCAAGACGCCTTTGGGCTTGCCGGTCGTGCCGCTGGTGTAGAGCAGCATCGCGCCGCGCGAGCTCGCCACGCTCGGCAGCGCGCCGGTTGTCTCTGTCCGAATGTGCTCCGTGCTGAGCATTTGCAAGGCTTGATCGTGAGCGATCGGTTCGAGCGCTGCGCGCAGCTCCGGATGGGCCACGAGGATCGAGGCGCCCGAGTCGCCAATCGAGTGCTCGAGCTCGGGCCTGGGATGGCTCACGCAGAGCGGGACGGCGATCCCGCCGGCGCGCCAAATGCCCCACTGAGTGACCACGTAGTCGACTCCCGGCGGCACCAGGAACGCGACGCGCGCGTCGTCGAGATCGGTGCGGCCGCCGAGCAGGTGCCGCGCGGCGTGTGCGCTCGCTCGGAGCAGTTGCGCGTAGCTCATGCTCTCGTGCTGGTCTCGGAGCGCCGTGCGCTCCCCGTGGAGCAGCGCGCGCGCCACGATGGGTATCGTCTCGGGCTCGCTCATCCCTGAGCCCTTCTTGCCATCAAAGCGCGAGCGGTGCGAGCCGGCCCGGAGCCTCGACCTGCAACAAGTCGCTCGTGATCGCGTGCGCCGCGCGCTCGGCCTCGTGCTGGGCGCGTTCGCGCAGGGCTTCGAGCGCGGGCTTGGAGTCGAGCGAGCAGGCCAGCAGCGCGTCGCGGTGCGGGATCGCGACCGCGAACGGCGAGCCGAGCTCGGGCGCGAGCACGTCGTGCAGGCCTGGCAGCAGCAGGCGAGAGGCGTCGAGCCCGTCACCGGTCGCGGCCACGATCAGCGTGCCTTGCTCGGCATCGACGCGGAGCAAGCGGGCCCCGTCGCTCTGGCGGGCTAGATTGCGGAGCGCGGCCCCGAGCAGGGCCGAAGGTTGTTGTCGCCAGCTTTGCGCTTCGGCGCTGACGACGTAGCGCGCGCGTCCGGGCTCGCGCAGCACGAAGCAGACGCTCACCCCCGGGACGAGCTCCCGGCGGTACACGGGCGACGGCGTAGACTGCTGTGAAAGCCGCTCGAAGAATCGGGGCCCGACGAGCCGCGGCACGATGCGCGTCCGAGCGTGCTCCCAGGCGAGCCTGCCCGCGACGGTGGCGTCTCCAGAAGCCTCGGCTTCGGCACGGGCTACGTGCTCGGCGAGACACGCGCGCACGTCGCTCGCTCCGAGCGCGCGCTCGATCACCGCGAACGGGTCGAAGAAGCCGTGCGTCCCGAGCTGTAGACCGTGCCGGCCTCCGTGGAGCGTGTGCCGTGCTTGCGCGAGCGCATCACACAAGAGCACGCCGAGGTACGCGCCCGAGAGCTCTACGAACAAGCGCTCCTGGTCGCCATCCGGCTCGGAACCGCGTGCGTGTCGTTCGATGGCCTGTGCGAGGGCGAGCAAGCCGTGCGCGCCGTGCGGGGGATCACGTTCGACACCCAGGCTCGCGCCGAAGATCGAAGCCGCGTCGGTGAGCGGGCCACAGCGGAGCCGATGGCCTTCGATCCAGCTTGGCACTCGTGCACGACGCTACTCGTGTCGATCGATCGCTGCAATGCGCGTCGATCACGACGTCGCACTTTTGTCGCAGCGTGTGGTCGCGATCGCACATCTTCGCGACGGGCTGCGTGGTGGCACCATGCAGTCAGCCGCCGTGGCGATGCGCCGTGGGCGGGTCAGCGGGTCGGCTGAGCAACGCGTCCCAGGTGGCGCGCTCCTCTTCGAACGGTGCGCGCTCAGCTCCACAGCGGCGACCGAAGATCATGGTCTGACGTTCGCCGGCCGAGTACGCGGGCCAGGCTCCGATCCCCGGGTGACTCGGCTCGCCACGTTTCGCGAACGCGAGCCATGCGTCCATCATGTGGCGCGAAAGCTGGTCGGCTTCCGGGCCGACGCCCGTGAAGCGGTCGTTACCCGTCGTACCGACCGTGCCGAAGACGAACGGGACTTCGAGGCCGTGGCAGGCGCCGAGCGCGCCGCGCCGTGCCGGCGACTCCCAGTCGAACTGATACAAGAACGTGTGCGGTTGGTGCACGCTCTGCGCTTCGCAGAGCCGCGTCGCCGGGATGCGGAAGCGCGACGCGGTGGTCACAGCGTCGGCGATGTCGTGATGGCCGTGAGGCAGGCCGCGGTCTGCGCGCGACTTGCGGTAGATGGAGATCACATCGGCTGCGCGATTGGCAGCTTCTGTCGGCAGCTGCTCGCGCACTTGGCGCACGAGCGCGGCGTCGTCGATGTCGGGGCGCTGTGCCGGCACGTAGAGCTTGTGCTCGTCGCGGTTGGTTCCGACCATGAGCGGGATGTGACGCGCCATGCCGTCGCGTACCGCGGAGAGCGGCCGTGTTGGCAGGCTGCGACCCTCGACTACGGGCGAGAGCGGCCCACGCGGGCCTTGAGCACGCAGCAGCGCTTCGACCGATGCGCTGCGCAGCTTCTGCGGGTCGGCATCTTCGATGCCGAGGCTCTTCAAGTAACGCGCAGTGGTTGCGCTCGCCGCGGCGGCATTGGCAAGCCGGCTGGCGGTTCCACTCTGGGCGATCGCTTTGCTGAAGAGACCCTGTGCGTCCGGCATCGCGAGCAGCGTCGCGACCGCCACCGCACCGGCCGACTCGCCGAAGATGGTGACTCGCGCTTCATCACCTCCGAGCACCGCGATGTTGTCGTGCACCCAGCGCAAGGCTGCGATTTGATCGAGCTGACCTGCGTTAGCCGCGGCGCCCCATCCCGCACCACCATGCCCCCCGAGGTACAGATACCCGAGCGCGCCGAGCCGATAGTTGATGGTCACCACCACCACGTCGCCGCGCGTCGCGAGCGGCCCGCCGTCATAAGTAGGCTGCGTGCCCGCGCCGTGGCTGAAGCCACCGCCGTGGATCCAGAACAACACCGGCCGGCGCGCGTCGTCGAGCGCCGGCGTATACACGTTGAGGTAGAGGCAGTCTTCGTTCTCGGGAAACACCGCCTTGTAGGGCGGAACCGAGAGCGGGTCTTGGGGCGCGCTGTGCCCGAACGCGACCGCGTCCCGAACACCGGACCACGTCGGCGCTGCCTCTGGCGCCGAGAATCTGAGCTCGCCGACAGGTGGCTTTGCGTACGGCACGCCCAAGAAGGCGACATGTCCTTCTCGCTGAAGGCCGCGCAGCTTGCCGTGCGCGATCTCGACCTCGCGAAATCCTTGGTGTTGCATCGTGCTCTCCTCGCGTTCGGGCTTGAGAGTAATTCAAACACCTGCCCAATACTCCGGATGCGGGCGGGGCCGCAAGGGGAGTTGCGGGCTCACTCGAGGAGGTCGGGCTCCTCGCGGACGACGCGCGCGTAGAGGGGCTGAAAGCCGAGCCAGCCGGCAGCCTCCATGCCGACCTGCCGGTGCGTCGTGCGAGCGTGCTCGGGATCGATCGATCGCGGTGTGCCCGCGGCCTCGGCCATGAGCTGTGAGTGACAGCAGCGGTCCATGCTGATGAACCAAAAGGCCGCCGCATCGACGCTCTGACCCACGGTGAGCAAGCCGTGGTTGCGCAGAATGATCGCTTTGTGCGGCCCGAGCGCGCTTGCGATGCGGTCGCCTTCGGAGGTCTGCAGCACGACGCCGGTATAGTCGTCGAACACGGCGTGATCCTCGTAGAACGCGCACGCGTCTTGCGTCAGCGCGTCGAGCGGGCGGCCGAGCGTGGAGAAGGTTCGACCGTAGATCGAGTGACTGTGCGCCGCGGCGATCACATCGGGCCGCGCCGCGTGCACGCGCGAATGGATGGCGAAGGCCGCGCGGTTGACGCGTGCGCGTCCTTTCACCACTTCGCCCTCCGCGTTCACCAAGATCAAGTCCGACGCGCGAATGTGCCCGAAATACATCCCGAAGGGGTTGACCCAAAAATGGTCTGGATGCTGTGGATCGCGTGCGGTGATGTGGCCGGCGACGCCTTCGTCGAAGCCGAAGCGGGCGAAGAGCCGGAACGCGGCTGCCAGGCGCTGCTTCAAGTGCAGCGTGCGCGAGGTGATCGAATCGGGCTCTTGCGAGCGCCTAGGGGTGTCGAAGATCTCCGGCATGACGGTTCCTCCGTGCTTTGCGCCTGCGCGCCGTGAGGTTACGCCACGGGCGGGGAGCTCGCAAAACCCGGCACGCCTGCGGGCGTCACGGTGCCCAATCGACCGACAAGCGCGTGCCTACTTGCACCGTGTTGTCCGCGTCGCGGGTAGGGGTGTGCGGGTGGTGCTCGTAGCCGAGGTAGAGCATGGCATAAGGCATCAAGCTCGAGCTGCGCATGGCCGACAGGCCGACGCCGAGCTCGACGCGGCCACCCGGAGGGAGCGCGCTCTGGCCCGGATCGAAGCGCATGACGGGGGCGAGCTCGATGTCGAACAGGCGCGAGAAGCGCGACAACCTGAGCAGCACCGGGATCGCCGCGGTGAACGTCGACGTCACCTCGCGGCCGCTGTTGTGAGTGGTCACGAGCTGGCCGCTCGCCGCCAGCTCACCTCCAATTGCCAACGTCCAACGCGGCCCCAGGCCATGACCCACGAACACCCGGCCCCCGCCGCCGAGCGCGGGGACCTGACCCTCGAACATGTACGACGCATAGGCGTGGGTCTCCGCCAGCAGCACGAAGCGCCCCGCGTCGCCCTGCACGCCCTCGAAACGCGGGCTCGGTCGAAGCCAGAACGGGCAATCGTGAGCCGCGTGGCTGCGGGCGTGACGCAGCAGCGAGCGCGTGCGCTCGAGCGTGAGCGCCTCC
>JBIOJD010000134.1:0-9356 GCA_044450485.1 Polyangiales bacterium
ATGCTCGGCGCGTTGTTCGCGCTCGTGCCCGTAGCCGGCTCGTTTCCTTCCACACGACTGACCATGGCGGCGTTCTTCGGCGTTGCGCCCGTGCTCGCGTTGCTGCTGCGACAGATCGGCCGCTCGCTCGCGACGGCCCCGCGCTTGGGGCTGCCGCGTTTTCTCGCGCTCTACGCCACAGGCACGCTCGTCGTGTACCTCCAAGTGATCGCGCCGCTGCGCGCGAACATCGACGCGCAGGTCAACGACCTCGCCACCAGCAGCCAGTGGGTGCTGAACGCGGAGCTCGACCCGGCCGCGGTCGCGAGCCAGCGCGTGTTCCTGCTTTCGTCGTGCGAGTTCACCACCACGTTCTTCTTCGCGTACATCTGGGCCGAGCACGGCAGACCCCTGCCGCTCAGCTACCTGCCGGTCACGACGGCCCCGTTCGCGTTGGCTCTGGAGCGCGTGGCCGACGACGAGCTGCGGATCAGCTCGCTCGGAGGCGCGTTCCTGAGCTCGGGCTTCGAGTCGATGTTTCGACCGATCGGCCGGCCCATGCCCGCGGGCCACGGTGTGGCGCTCGACGGGCTACAGGTGCTCGCCGAGCACGCGATCGCGGGCGCGCCCGACGTCCTGCGCTTACGTTTCCAACGCTCGCTCGACGACCCGTCGTACGTGTTCCTCACCGCTGCCCCCGAAGGCATCGTGCGCGTGCAGTTGCCGAGCGTGGGGCAACAGAAGATCGTGCCGCGAGCCGCCTACCCGAGCTGGCTCGCAATGGAGCGAAGACGCTACGAACGGCGCATCGAGCCCGTTCCCGACATGCTGAGCTACGCGTCTCCCCCTGGCCTCGTGCTCTACAGGCCTTGACGCACGGAAGGCTCCGCCGGCGGTGTCCGGAATGGATACGCGAGCTGCGCCCAGTAGCCCAGCGGAAGCGGCGCGCCCACGATCCCCATGCGCTCCGGCCAGCCATGCGCCGGCAGGTATTGCGTGCCGAACAGCCGATCGAGCAGAGGCAAATGCACCGCGAAGTTCGTGTCGAGCGCCTCGCCGTCCGCCGCGTGATGGAACTGGTGATAGCGCGGGGTGGCGATCACGTGCTCGATGAGCCCGAAATCGAAGCGAACGTTGGCGTGCAGCAAGACCGCGTGAAAAGCCACGAAGATCACGTACGCCTGCACCGCGAGCGGCGCGAAGCCGCACACGAACAAGGGCACGAACATCACCGCTCGCACGAGCACTATCTCGATCACGTGAAGGCGCGATCCAGCGAGCCAATCCATCTGTCGGGGAGAATGGTGAACGGCGTGCACGCGCCACAGAAATGGCACGCGGTGCATCAACCGGTGCGTGAAATAGAAGAACAGGTCCGACACGACCACGATCTCCACGAATTGGAGCACGAGCGGCTGCGCGGCCACCGCCGCTTGCAACCCCGGGTTGTGCGTCCACGCGAACAAGGCCGTCGCGGGTGCCACGGTCAGGAACACGAAGACCTGAATCAGCACGTGGCCGACGAAGAAATAGATCAGATCGGTCCCGATCTCGTCCCGCAGAATCGGCTGGCTGACCCGCGGGAACAGGCGTTCGATCGGCACGAACAAGAGCGCGGTCATCAGCAGGTCGAGCACGAACCAGTCGAGCCCGAGGTAGTTGGACTTTGCGACCGGTCCGTCGACCGGCACCTCGGAGCCACCGAGCAGGACCGAGATCACAGCCAAAGACAGCCCACACAGCCCGAGCAGCTTGCTCCTTCGCAACACGATGCTGACCAGACCGAGCGCAAAGCCGAGCACGATCACGGCCTGGATGAGCCCGCGGACGATGTGCATCGGGTAGACGGCGCGCAGCTCGGGCGTCGTGAGCTGGGCAGGAAACAGCAGGCACAGCACCGCGCCAAAGCCCAGCGAGCTGAGCAACAGCGACAGCGCGCCGCTGATGAAGCCCGAACCGAGCGCTCTGGGCTCGGGACCGCTCATGCCGGGCTCCGCGGCTCGTGCGGGCGCAGGCCGAGCGCAGCCAGCGCCGTCTCTACGACTGCAAACGCGCCATCGAGAAAGACGTTGGACCACCCACACACCACTGCGTAGGCACGCCCTCCGCGGTGATGACGCGCATGACGCTCGGGCGCGAGCAGCACCCCAGCGCGTTGCAGCGCGCGTACCATGCGCGGCACCGCGCCGCCATGCGCCCAGGCGTGGATCTGGTTCGTGACGCAGAGCGTGACCCCGAGCGCGATGAACAGGCCGCTCACGACGTCGTCCCAAGTCTGTCGCGTTCCTGCATGGAGCGAGCAGACAGCCGCGACCAGCAGGGGCAAGGACGCGAGGCAGTTGTTGCCGTTGCGCTCGAGCACACCATGCCGACCAAGCGCGTCGGGATCCACGTGATGCTCGCGGAACGGAGCGATCACCATCGGCCCGATGACCGGCGCCGAGGCATCGAAGTAGGTGTCGCAAAGCCAGTGCACGACCCCCGAAGCCACGTCGGCCGCGAAGAAGCCGAGCGCGAGCCCCAGCGCAAGCGCCGCGAGCGAGATGTGCTCGAGCGCGAGGCCCACGCGCGCGAGGATCATGGCGCAGAGCAGCGTCGCAGCGCTCACGCTCGACACGTCGGCAAATCCGATCAAGCGGCGCATGCGCCAGGATAATGCGAAAGCCGGGCCAAGGGAAAATGGGCCGCGCAGACCTCGCGCACGCCTGTGCTCGGACGCCGGCGAGTGCACGGCGTGCACATTCGATGTTCGTCGCGTGCCCTGACGTGGCGCGTCAATCGGCCGGGACGAAGCGACGCTTGGGGCTCAGGGAGAAGTCGGCGCTGGCTCGCTCGCCGGGGTCGAGCCACACGAAGGTCTCGCTCGCGTCGAACAGCGGATGCCACGCGCTCACCCTCACCTGCTCGGCCGCCGGGAATGCGGGGATCCGGAAGTCGCCGCGCGCGTCGGTCACGGCGTACACCGAGTGAAAGAACACCACGAGATCGGTGCGTCCGCACGGCGCGCTCGGGCTGCAGATGAGCGACTCGATGCCCCCGGGTGAGAGCGGAACACGGACCTTGCGGCCCCTCGGCAGCGCCCGCGGGGTGAAGGTGGGACCGAGCAGCGGCTCGAAATCGAAGTCGTCGAGGTTCTCGAGCTCGAGCACGTCTCCGCCTTGCGCGGCGATCACGGCAGGCGACAGCCTGCAGCCCTGAATCACGACGCGATGCTTGACCAGGTCACGCTGGCGAAAGCGCGTGAAGTCGCTCGCGGCCACGATCACACCACCGAGGCCGCGGTCCGCGCCGAGCTCGACCGGCCGGCGCGCGCGCTCGTTGGCGGCGGCGCATGCCGTGGGCGCCTGCGGCAGGCGGTCCGGAAGCAGCGGTCTGCGCGAGAGGTCGACCGCCGCGTACTCGGGCAACGCAGCACCTTCCGCCAAGCGCACACGCCCGCTCAACACGCCGACCGGCCCTGTGCGACGAGGCAGCAGTCGATCACACGCACAAGCCACACACAGCGCGGCGCAGAGCCCGAACGCAAAGAGCGCGCGCGACGCAGGGGCTCGCATCGCGCGCATCTTCACACGCAACGCGCGCGCATGCCATGGCGCAGGGGCGGCCGCAAAGGGACGCTGTTCGCGCGCACACCAGACGGCTGCTATCTTCGGCGCACCAAGCCATGGACGAACGACTCCAATTCGCGAACGGCCTTCTCGGCACCCTCGACATGGAGGTGCAGAGCGCGACCTCGGCCGAGGTCGTGATCGAGTGGCTGGCGAGCGCGAAGCACCATCAGCCCATGGGCATCGTCCACGGTGGCGTGTATTGCAGCGCGATCGAGACCGCCTGCTCGATCGGCGCCACGCTCTCGGCCCGCGAGCGAGATCCACAGATGGCTGCGGTGGGCCTCGAGAACCACACTTCGTTCATCCGCGCCGTGCGCGAGGGCAAGCTGCGGGCGGTCGCGCGCCCGATCACACGCGGACGCAGAACCCAGGTCTGGCAGGCGGAGATCAAGGACGAGCAGGATCGCGTGGTTGCGACCGGGCAGGTGCGCTTGCTGTGCGTGCCCCGCGACGGGCAGATCGGATAGCCTGGCCGACCGCCGTAGAACCTGCTCGACTGTGTCGTGATGTGCGCAGACGGATCGCGATTGACCCTGATCAGCGCCTAAACCGGTTGACCTCGTGAGAGTTACTTAGTAACAGAGTTGAGTGCTCCAGCCAGGAGCATGGGCCGAGAGGTGGAACGGATGCGATCTCGATCGGTGGTGGTGGGCCTGGTGGTCGCCTTGGGGCTGGGTTGCGGCGGCAGTGATGGGAAGGGCGCGATGCCGAGCGCCAAAAGCCCCGCCAAGAGCGGCGGCTCGGCCAAGGCCAAAGCAAGCGCCGACGCGGGCGCGCCGCCTCCGGACGCCGCCACCAAGAGCGCCGGCCCGGGGCTCAGCACGCTACAGGCCCAGACCGCCGTTCGGATTCCCACGGAGTGTCAGGGATTCCCGCTCGAGGGCCTTCAATACAGCCCCGGCGGTGACGTGCTGCCGAACAAGTGCATGCCTTTCGATGCCACCACCAACAACCCGTACGCGGTGCGCTGTATCGACGCGATGGCCAACTTCAAAACGCCGTTTCCAGGCGACCAATTTTGCATCCTGCCACCGCCGCCCGATCAAGGCGTGCAGGTCGGGTTGCATCCACAAGGCGACGTCGCCACCTACTGGAAGCAGATCTGGGCTGGCGATCTCAGTGGCTACGACAATCCTCCGGCCGAGTGGGTGCTGATGCCGGGTGACGAGGTCACGCAGAACTACCGCAGCCACGCCGACAACGCGGAGACGCTCAACTACTACCGCACGTACTTCCGCATGCGCACCGGCTCGCACCACAACATCATCACGATGCACATGTCGACCGCGGCCGACGGATGGATCGAGGGCAGCGGCGAGGCGTTGCCTGGCTTCTTCGATCCCAACTCGGGTCCGTCGCTCGGCGTCCTCGGCGGGCAGCAGCGGCCCGACGACAGCACGCCACAGACGCTCTCGAAGCCGCCGGAGGACGACGGCATGTACCTCGTGTTTCCGGCCAAGCCGTCGATCATTTACAACATGCATCACTTCAACGTGACCGACGGACCGGTGCTGCGCGAAGGCTGGGCCAACCTGTGGCACGAGCCGGACGCGCGCACGCTCATCACCTGGTACATGGGGCTCGACATCTCGCAGTACACCTCGCTCGCGGTCCAACCCGGCACCATCGCCGACTTGCATTACTCGTGGAACGTCCCGAGCGAGATGCGGCTGATCCGCGTGTTCGGCCACCGGCACGTGTGGACCAGCAACTTCTCGACTTGGATCCAGCGCGCCGACGGAACCACCGAGCTGGCCTATCAATCCTACGATTGGTTCAACATGCCGACCTATCGCTACGACAGCCAGGTGCAGAATCCGCCGCTCCATGCTGCAGCCCAAACCGACGGCGCGATCTCGGGCATCGTCCCCCTGCACCCCGGCGACAAGATGCACTTCAATTGCCACGTCGACTACACCGACGCGCGCCAAGCGCAGACCAGCGCGCCGAAGAGCCCCGAGGAAATCGGCACCCTGCATTTCGCCAACGAAGCGTTCACCGCCGAGATGTGCATCCAGTTCGGCAACGTGAGCGGCGGTAGCCTCGGCGTCCCGTCCGCCGATTCCAGCCCCATCCCGGACTTCGCCAAGCTCGTCCCCTGAGCAACGAAATCAACCGAGCTCGGCGTAGCTCACGCCGGTGCGCTCGGCGGAGATCTGCCACAGGCGCGCGGCCGCAGTCTCGTCGTGCGAGGCCCGCGAGGAGCGCACCTTCACGGGCGAGCCCGCGAGCTCGAAGGGCCCGCCCGGACCGATGAAGTCGCCGCCGCGAACGTCTGCTGCGGTGGCCGCGTAGAGCGTGGGCCACGCGCCTCGTTCCTTGGACTGCGCGATCATCGCGCCTCCGAGCCGGTAGACCGCGGCCGCGAGCTTCGACCCGGTGAGAGCCGGCCCGACCTGCTGCAAATTGGTGTCCGCGTAGCCGGGGTGACAGGCCACGCTGATCGTCGCCGCACCCTTGTCGGCCAGGCGGCGTTGCAGCTCGTAGGCAAAGAGCAGGTTCGCCAGCTTGCTCTGCGCGTAGGCCGCCCACTTCTCGTAATCGCGCACGGCATCGAGGTCATCGAAGCGCATCCGGCCGCGGCGATGCATCAGACTACTGACCGTCACCACGCGAGCCGCATGGCCACCGACCAACCGCGGCAAGAGCAAACCGGTGAGGGCAAAATGCCCGAAGTGATTGACGCCGAGCTGCAGCTCGAGACCGTCCTCGGTCCGCGCCAGTGGCAGCGCCATCACGCCCGCGTTGTTGCACAGGATGTCGAGCCGCTGATGGGTGGCCGCAAACGCGCGGGCCGCCTCACGCACCGAGGCCAGGCTCGCGAGGTCGAGGGGCAACAGCTCGAGCCGAGCTGCCGGCAACTGCGAAGCGATGCGCATCATGGCTGCCTCGCCCCGCGCCGGATCGCGACACCCGAGCACGACCAGCGCTCCGTGCTCGGCAAGCGCCCGAGCCGCCCCGAAACCAATGCCGCTGTTCGCGCCCGTGACGAGCGCGGTCTTGCCCCCCAAGTCGGGTAGCTGCGCGTCGGTCCATCCCGCCACGCGGCCGACTCTGCCACGGGCATTGATGACTGTCAGCCGGGCCGCCGATGCGCTACCTTGCGAGGCCGCTGTCGGGGCGTACGTACCCCAAAGAGAGGCGCGCGATGCGACAATACAAACGGATTCTTTGCCCGATCGACTTCTCCTCGTATTCCAAGGCGGCGATGGAGGAGGCGATGAGCCTCGCGAAGGCCATGGGGTCGGAGCTGTGCCTGATCCATGCCTACCAGAACCCCGCGTACGTGCTGCCCATGTCCGGTTACGTCGGCCCCACGGCGGACATGATCGGAAAGATCCGCCAGCAGCTCGCCGAAGAGCTCGAGGGCCTCGCAGGGACGTCTCGCAAGGAAGGCATCAAGACAGAAACCCTGGTGGTCGAAGGGGTGCCCTACCAGAGCATCGTCGACCACGCGAACGAGTGGAACGCGAACCTGATCGTGATGGGCACGCACGGGCGAACCGGGATCTCGCACGTCCTCACGGGGAGCGTGGCGGAGCGCGTCGTGCGGCTCTCGCGCTGTCCGGTGCTCGTGACGCGTGCCGGGGCGTGACGTGAAAGCGCCGGGCGGCCGCGCTGGCGCAGCTCGGGCGACGCTGAACGGATTGCTCGCCTGCGTCGTCGTGGCCGCGGGATGCGCCGCCAATCCGCCGCCAGCGACCACCGCGCCCGGCTCGACGCAGGAGGCGGTTTACCCCGGGCGCTGCGCCCTTCTGGGCGTGGAGATGGTGGAGGCTCCAACCGACCGCGCTAGTGTCGACAGTGGATCGGTTCAGGTCGTGGCGAAATACCGCCCGGGTGAAGGCGCTGGCGCGCCGCTCGGACTCTCGTTCCTCGTGCGCCGCGAGCGGGTGAACGACCTGCGAGCTCACCTCGAACAGCACCCAAACGTGCTGTGCATGCCCAAATCTGGGGAAGGCGACAGCCACGGCTACGACGTTCAGGTTCCACCCTTCGAGGGCCAGCCAGGCCAGTCCAAACAGTAGCGCCCGCCCGAGGCGGCTCCAGCCCGGGCCCTGGCTGCAATGGACAGGTAGTTTGGCAGACTTGGCGTGCGAATCCGCCCACAGATTTTGGGTCGGCCCGCATCAATTGGTTGGGCGCTTTGGCTGCGACACCACCACCCACCAAGGTGTCGCCGCGAAAGCCCCCGAGCCCCCACGGCTCGGAGTGTTGTCCAAGCGAAGTCAGAACGAAGTCACGGGGCCGAGCACATGGACGCAATATCCGTTCCCCAAGCGCATGCGAACGTGTGGGCGACCCCGGCCGCGAAGGGCGACCCGAGCGGCGACTGAGCTCCGACTTCTTGTGCGGGGCCAGGCGTCCCCGTCCCGATGCCTGGCCCCGCACTCGTATTTTCGCGCAATGCGCCCCGGACGCCGCCTGGAATGGCGTCGGCGACGCCGTCATCGCGGCGGTGGAAAGCCGCGTGATAGCGTGAGCACGTGGTGCTCGAGCTCGCCGACAACCGTGATCCGCGCTCGTGGGCTTCGCGCCTGAGGCAGCGGCGGATCGCGCTGTTCGAGCGCTTGATCGCACCGCTCGGGGATCCGGTGCGCGTGCTCGACGTCGGAGGCGCGCCCGGTTTCTGGCGCGGGTATCGCCAAGGCGGGGGCCGGCGCCTGCGGGTGACGCTGTTGAATCTCGAGCGTGACCCCGAGGGCGAAGACTTCGAGCAGGTCGTGGCCGACGCGCGCGACCTCGGCCGCTTCGCAGACAAGAGCTTCGATGCGTGCTTCTCGAACTCGCTGATCGAGCACGTGGGGACCTTCTTCGATCAACAGAAGGTGGCGGCCGAGATTGGACGCCTCGCACCCATCTACTTCGTGCAGACCCCCAACCGCGCCTTCCCGCTCGAGGCGCACTTCCTCATGCCCGGCTTCCAATATCTGCCCGTGACGGTACGCACGATGTTGCATCGACGCTTCCGCATGGGCTGGGTGGAGCGGCAGCCCGATCCGATCCTGGCGCGCGCCGAGATCGAACAGCTCCGGCTGCTCTCCCATGCAGAGCTCGCGCGGCTGTTCCCCGACGCTCGCATCCTGCGCGAGACCATTGGGCCGCTCACCAAGTCGCTGATCGCCGTGCGCGCCCCCGACCTCGAAACGGTGTTGCCTGCAGATGGCCGACTCTGAGCGGCGACGTTCGACCGTCGCAACGCCAGCTCGACGTCATTCGTCGGCTTCGCGCAACACGACGAGCGGGATCTCGCGCGGCGCGATGCGCTCGTAGTCGGCGTACATGGGCGCGATCGAAAGCACGCGTGACCAGATCTCCGGTCGCTCGCTCGGGCTCGCCGGGAGCGCCGTCGCCGGAACGCGTCGCGCGCCGATCTGGAGCTCGACCTCCGGCTGCGCGACCAGGTTGTCGTACCAAGCGGGGTTGCGCGGTCCGCCGGCGTACGAGGCCACGACCACGTAGCCTTCCGGATGCGGGAAGTAGGGCAGCGGCACCGTGCGCGGGAGCCCGCTCTTGCGTCCGATCGTGGTGAGCAGCAACGTCGGCATGCCGCCTATCCCCGTGCTCGCGCCGACTCGCCCGTCCGTCCAGATGTAGAGGTTGCGGTGCACGGCGGTGATGATCTGCAAGAACCGACCGCGGGGCGCTTGTGCTCCAGGCTCGAGCTGGCCGAAGCGACCACCGCTCAGACGATGCAGCGCTCGGTGCCCGAGCCCGAGGGCTCGCAGCTCCACGGGGCGGTGACCGGGTCGTGCCATGGCGACC
>JBIOJD010000135.1:0-9334 GCA_044450485.1 Polyangiales bacterium
GAGTTCTATCCGGCCGAGGGTTACCATCAGGACTACCTCGTCAAGCACCCGGACGGCTACAGCTGCCACTACCTGCGAGACTGAGCTGCACCTGGGCGGCAAGGTCATCACGCCCCGCGAAAAGAAGTACAATGCGTCGAGCCCGGCATGCAGTGTGAAGACGTCCAACGTGGTCTTTCCCGCGGGGAGCTGCCCGCCGGCGTAGACGAGCACATCGTCGGCTGCGAGGGCTGCGCGGCTCGAGTGGTGCGCTACCTTGAAGCGCAGCAGGCCGCGGTCTTGCCGGACGCAGCGGGACTCCGTGCGAGCCTGGAGGCGCAGCTCGCGCTCGAGACCGGTCCGATCGCGTTCTTGCGCAGCCGAACGAGCGGCGTACGACTCGGCCTCGCGTTCGGTGCAAGCGCGCTGCTCGTGCTCGCGATCGCGCTGCGGGACGCCCGGCCCGATCTCGGCCGCCTCTCGTCGGGCACACTGCTGTCCATACTCGGGCTGAGCCTCGCGTTCCTCGCGGTGTTGCCCGAAGCGTTGCGCCCTCTGCATGCGCCCGCGCGTGAGGGACTCCGGCGTTCGCTGGTGCTGATGGCCTTTGCGCTGCCTGTGCTCGCCGCTGTGCTTTGCGCCACCGCGGCATCGGCGCAGGGCTCGATCGGACCGCGCGGTTGTCTCGGATTCGGCGCCGCGATCGCGCTGCTCGTGGTCGTCGTGCTGAGGATCCTCGATCGCGGGGGATCACGCAGCCCGAGCGCAGCGCTGCTGCGGATGGCGGGCGCCGGCATGGTCGCGAACGTCGCGCTCAGCCTGCACTGCGCTGACGAGCGCCTGAGTCACCTGCTCACCTGGCACGTGCCCGTGGCGCTCACGCTCGCAGGAACGTACTTCGTGGCCCGCAGTCTGGCCCGCGTCCGCACCTGAGCGGCCGGCGATCGACGCATGGAGCAGAACCTCGCGCGCGTGCACGAGCGGATCGCGGCCGAGGTGCCGGAGCGCGAGTGCTTGGTGCAAGGCGAGCGCCGCCTTCGCTGGGCCGAGGTGCGCACCCGCACGCGACGCCTCGCGAGCTACCTGCAAGGGCGCGGGCTCGGACTGCACGTCGAGCGCCAGGCGCTGCGGGGCTGGGAGTCGGGACAAGACCACCTGGCGCTCTACCTGCACAACTGTCCCGAGTACCTCGAAAGCATGCTCGCGGCATTCGATGCGCGCGTGGCACCGTTCAACGTCAACTACCGCTACGTCGAGCGCGAGCTCCTCCACCTGCTGCGCGACGCGCGCGCCCGGGGCGTCGTGTACCACGCTCGCTTCGCGAGTTTGGTCGCGGCCGTGCGAGCGGAGCTGCCCGAGCTCACGACGTTGATCCAGGTGGCAGATAAATCCGGCGCGCCGCTGCTGCCAGGAGCCGTGAGCTACGAGGACGCGCTGCAGCAAGGCTCGCCGTCGGGCCCTGGCACCGAGCCATCGCCCGATGACCTCTACATTCTCTACACCGGCGGCACGACCGGAATGCCCAAAGGCGTGCTCTGGCGACAGCACGACATCTTCACCGCCGCGCTCGGAGGGCGTCGCCGCGACGGAAGCGAGATCGATTCGCTCGACGAGCTCGTCAGGCGCGTCAAGCGCCGCGAGCCACCGCGCCTGCTCGCGACGCCACCGATGATGCACGGCGCCGCGCACTGGGCGTCATTCATCACGCTCCACCAAGGCGGCACGGTGGTGATGCAGCGCTCGACCGATGGGCTCGATGCGCGCGACGTGCTCGAGACCGCCGAGCGAGAGCGCGTGAGCCAGATCCTGCTCGTGGGCGATGCCTTCGGCCGACCGCTGTGCGACGCGTTGCGGGAGCACCACTACGATCTGTCCGCGCTCGAGCAGGTCACCAACAGCGGCGCCGCGCTGCACCCGACGCTCAAGCACGCGTTGCTCGAGCTCTTGCCGCACGTCAAGCTGGTCGACGCCGTCGGCGCATCCGAGACGGGCGCGCAGGGCGTGCACGTGAGCAGCAAGCAAGCCGATGTGAGCACTGGTCGCTTCGCGCTCGGCCCGCAGACGTGCGTGCTCCACGAAGATCTGACGCACGCGCTGCGCCCGGGTGACCCGGCCGTGGGCTGGCTCGCGCAGCGGGGGCGCGTGCCGCTCGGCTACCTCGGGGACCCTGACAAGACCGCGCGAACGTTTCCCGTGATCGACGGCGTGCGTTACGCGGTGCCGGGCGACCGCGCGCGCTTGCGGCCTGACGGAACGATCGACCTGCTCGGCCGTGACGCAGCGACCATCAACTCCGGCGGCGAGAAGATTTTCGCCGAAGAAATCGAGCTCGCGCTCAAGCAACACCCCGCGGTCTACGACGCGGTCGTCTGCGGACGGCCGAGCCCCCGCTGGGGCCAGGAGGTCTGCGCAATCGTGCAGGTACGGCCAGGCATGAGCGTAACCGAGCCCGCGCTGCTGGCCGAGTGCGAGAAGCACCTCGCCCGCTTCAAGCTGCCCAAAGCCTTCTTCTTCGTGGACACCGTAGTCCGCAGCCCGAGCGGCAAAGCCGATTACCGCTGGGCCAGGCAACAGGTCGGGTGAGCAAGGCGCCGTCGATGTGCTACGCTGGCGCGCGCACGCCGGAACGCAAGATCGAGCACGAAGATGATCGACAAGATTCGCGATATCCTCAAAGAATACGGACGACTAGGCGTCGATGCGGCAACGCTGGGCGAGAACGACGACCTGTACCAAGCCGGCCTGAGCTCTCATGCCAGCGTCAACGTGATGCTCGCGCTCGAGTCCGAGTTCGATCTCGAGTTTCCCGATCGCATGCTGAGCCGGGGAGTGTTTCAGAGCATCGGCTCGATGATGGGCGCTATCACGGAGCTCCAGGGCGAGCGCTCCAAAGCGGGCTGAGGCGTGGCACGCCGAGGCGCACGCGGCGACGATGCGCCGGCGCCCCTACCCGAGCTGCTGCTGCAACCGATCGGTGTCGCCCACACCCCGTTTCGCGACAAGCGCAGCGCGCCACGCCAACCTGCGGCGGCCTCCGGCACCGCAGGCACGATCGAGCTCCTGCCTCGTAGCGACTACGAGCATGCGCTCGCGGACCTCGACACCTTCACGCACATCTGGGTGATCTTCTGGTTCCACTTGAACCGGAGCTTTCGCGCGAAGGTGCAGCCGCCCCGCAGCACGCAGAAGCGCGGCTTGTTCGCGACCCGCTCGCCCTACCGGCCCAATCCGCTCGGGCTGAGCGTGCTGCGCCTGCAGCGCATCGAGGGTCACGTGCTGCACGTGCTCGACGTGGACATGCTCGACGGCACTCCCGTGCTCGACATCAAACCCTACGTGCCGTACGCCGATGCGATTCCGCAGGCGCATAGCGGGTGGCTCCAACCGGCAGCGCTGCCGCCCGAGGATCCAGGCCCGCGCTACCGCGTGCGTTACAGCCCGCGCGCACGCGAACAGCTCGCGTGGCTCGCCGAGCGCACCGACGTGCCGTTCGCAAAGCTGGCCGAGCATGTGCTCGAGCTCGGCCCCACGCCACATCCATACCGGCGCATCAAACGCGACGGCGATGTCATGCGCCTCGCGGTCAAAGATTTCCGGCTGCGTTTCGTCGTCGAAGGTGACGAAGCGGTCGTGCTCGAGCTGGCAACCGGCTATCGCGAGCGCGTGCTGCGCGACCCGACCAGCCAAGCGACCGAACGCACACCACTCGAAGTCCACCGCGCCTTCGTCGAGCACTTCGGCGGGCGTTCTTGAGCGGGGAGTCACGCGACTCCCCGCCGACATGGTAACGGGAGGGTCACGCGACCCTCCCGCCCGTCGAGCAAAGCTCCGGCCCTGCGGGGGCCCACCCTCCCGCAGGGTTCGCTTCGCTCACGGTCCGCTTCGAAACTCTGCTCAGCGCGCTTCGACTTTGCTCGGGTCGAAGCGCTCGAAGCACAGCACGCTGTCGACCGGTTTGCGATCGGGGCGGCCGTAGCGACCGACGGGCCATCCGATCGGCAACAGCGCGCACGTCGGAATCTCTTCTGGAAGGCCCAGGTACTCGTCGATCTCGCGACCGAACATGCGATGCACGGTCGTCAGCGAGGCGCCTAGGCCAACGGCTCGACAAGCGAGCAAGACGTTCTGGATGCACGGAAACAGCGCTTGCGACTGCTCCTGCCCGCGCCGCGTGAAGCCAGCCACGAACAAGTGCACCGGCGCCTCGTGGATGTGCTCGGCGAGGTGGAGCGCTGCTTTCAGGGTCTTGGCCTTGCGCACGGAGTAGCCCGGCGCCTCGGCGGCCTTGACCGCGGGCGCGATGTACACGCCAAAGGCCTTGCGATAACGCTCCGCCACGAACGCGCGCCGCACGGGGTCGGTGACCGCGACGAAGAACCACGGCTGCCGATTGCCTCCGCTGGGCGCGAACGTTCCGGCTTCACAAACTTTGCGGATCAACGCGGCGGGCACCGGATCGGAGCGCAACCGCCGGATCGCGCGCGTCGTACGGATGCCTTCGAGCAAAAGCACGTCTTCGCCGAGCGCTGCGACATCGATCTCCGGCTCGCCCATCGGGCGATGGTAACGGCCGGCACGGGCGCGATCCAGCAGCACATCGATGCACCCTTGGGCCCGCAGGGCCAGCCCGTCGAAGCTCAGCTACGCTCCCGGGGCACAAAACCCCTCGCTCCGGGCAACCTCGCGGCGCGCGCGGCTCCGTGATACAAAGAGGCCGACAGGCCCGCGCGGCTGCGACCTGGCGGCCGGCGTTGCGGAAGTACGGATAGCTCGTGCGCCAAGCCGCAATGCTCCGGTTCCTTGAGCTGCTCTGCAAAGAGATCGGCGCCGTCGACGCGCGCGCAGAGCTCGGCGGTCGCGATCCCGACGATCCGCGCTCGCTGTTCATCAACCTGCCCGGCGGTTTCCGGCTCGTTGCGCTTTTCGAAGCCGCGCCCGAGGATCGCGCCGAGAAGCAATCGCGGCTCGAGCAACTGGCGCAGGGATTCTCGCACACCGTGGGCGAGACCGCGTTGGGATCGCTCTCGCCCAGCATCGCGCCCGACTCGCCCTACCGCAGGCTCGATGCCGCGCTCGAGGCGCTGCGCACGCGCAGCGGTGCGGTCTCGGTCGCCGTGCTCGACGTACAATCGCCCGTGCTGTGGGGCTCGTCCGAGCACCAGCGTCACACCGACGACGTGGAAGCGATGGTGCAAATCGGTCAGGCCCTGCGCGCCACGCTCGAGGCCGGCATCACGCTCGACGCGATCTGCTCGCTGCAAGCCGATGACGTGCCCGCGCGTCTGCGCGACCTGGGGGTCGATCCCGATCGCGCGTCTCTGCTCGGCGGCGTGCTCTCGCAACGCGACGAGACCGCGCTCCGCCATCACTTGCTGACTTGTCTCGCAGTGGCGCGCGCCCGTGGCGAAGCACAGGCGTCCCCCGGCACCCGCTGGGCACACCACGAAATGCAGTTCGGCTATTTCGTGCGCGGCTTCGCGAACATCTACTTGCTGATCAACGTGTTCGAGGGCGCGTTCAGCGAGCTCTACGTGGAGTCGGCGGTCGTGCACGCGTTGCCCGCGATCGAACAGCTCTTGCTCGCGCTGCCGCCGCTCGACCCCGGACCGGTCGCGCAGGGCGGACGCGTGATCCGGATGCGCCGCAGGTAGCCGTGATGGCAGCGCGCGGCGCGCTGGTGGCCGGCGGTCGCGTCAAGCGCTGGGCCTTTCGCGCGCTCGCGCTCGCGCTCGGGTGCTCCGCGGTCGGGCTCGTGCTCGAGCTCGGCCTGCGTGCGACCGGTTACGAGGGTGCAGCCGAGCGCGCCACCCGCGTGTTCGATCCCAAGTACGGCACGGTCAACGCCGACAGCTGGATCTTCGACTTCCAGATCGACGAGCGACGCCACACCGCGGTAGACCTCCGCGGCCAGCTCATCCCGCTGCGCAAGAGCCCGGGCGAGCGGCGGGTCTTGTTCCTCGGCGACTCGGCGACCGAGGGTGCGTTCGTGCCGATCGAGCAGTCGTACCCGCTGCGCTTCAAGCAGCTCCTCGATGCGCGCGAGCCTGGCAACCACGTGCGCGTAATCAACGCCGGGGTCTGGGGCATGACCACGATCGACGAGTACCACCTGCTACACGACAAGCTTCTGCCGCTGCGGCCGGACGTGGTGGTGGTCGGCCTGTTCATGTCCAACGACATCAACTGGAACCTGGGCCACGGTCAGAAGCAACTGCGCTATGCAGCGCCGAGCTGGGTCGACTTCGCGCGCACGCACTCGGCGCTTGCGCACTTCGTGTTCATGCGCGCGCTGGCGCTCAATCAACGCTACCAGCTCGTGCGCAGCGACCAGCTCGGTAGCCGCCTCGTACCGCTGCAGGTCGCGCTCGTCGACAGCTATGGCCTGCACATGCTGAGCTACCCCGCGGGCGAGCTCGCGCTCTACATGCGCAAGCCCTCATCGCTCGCAAATGAAGCATTCGCGGTGCTGCACGAGGTGCTCGCACAGCTCCAAGGGCTCGGTAGAGAGCGCGGCTTCGACACGCGCGTGCTGCTCATCCCTACGCCCTCGAGCGTGGCCGGCCGGCTCACGTTGCTGCACTACCCCGACTTTCTGCACGAGCTGCAGACCCAAGGCATCACCATTCACGAAGACGACCTCGACTTCGACGCGCCTACGCGGCGCGTGCTCGCGATCTGCGATGCCCTGCAACTGTCGTGCGTCGACGCGGGACCACGCTTCCGGCACTTGGGTCTGCGCGCCTTCTTCCCCCACGACGAGCATCCGACCGCGCTCGGGCACGAGGCGCTGGCCGAGGCCTTGCTCGAGGCCCGCAAGTGATGCCCGGGCCTTCGGGAGCCCGTATCGATCGCGCGCTGCAGATCGCGCTGATCGCGCTTTCGATCGCGGGTCTGCTCACGCTGCTGCTCAGCGTCGCGGATCGAGTCGGCTTTCCGTTCCCGCTCGAATGGATGGAGGGCGCGAGCCTGCAGCACGCGCTGCGCCTGCTGCACGGCCAGCCGCTCTACGCCGCGCCGAGCGCCGAGTTCATCCCCTATCTGTATCCGCCCCTAGCCTATGTGCCGATGGCCGCTTCGGTGGCTTGGGTCGGTCCAACGCTCGTCGCCGCACGCCTACCCTCCGTCGCGTTCACGCTGCTGTCGCTCCTGCTCGTGGGACGCATGAGCGCTCGGGCCGCGCAGCATCCGCTCGCGGGCCTGTTCGCTTCTGGCTTGTTCGCGATGGGCTTCGGCTACACCGGCGCGTTTCTCGATCTCGCACGTGTGGACGCGTGCTTCGTGGCGCTGCTCTTGCTCGGCGCCGAGCGCTTGCAGGCAGGTCGTGCGCGCAGCGCGCTCGCTTGGCTCGCGTTGAGCGCATTCACGAAGCAGCACGGATTGTTGCTCTTGCTCGGTGCCTCAGCCGGGTTGTTGTGGCAGGACCGCCGTCGCCACGGGCCCGAGGTGACCTTTGCATTGGCGGCAGTGGCGATCGCCTACACAGGTCTCGACGTGGCTTCGGACGGGTGGCTCGGGCGCTACTGCTTCGCTTTGCCGCTCAGCCACCGGATGGGCAAGCGCTTGCTGCTGTCGTTCTTCTTCGTGGACGTGCTCGTCTACTTGCCGGTGCTCGCGCTCGCAGCAGCCGCTGACGTGCTGCGCCGACGCCCACGCATCGGCGCCGAAAACGTTCTGCTCTTCTCCGCGCTGGTCGCGAGCGCGCTCGGCCGAGCGCACGTCGGAGGCTGGGACAACGTCAGGCTACCGGCGTTCGCGCTCTTGTGCGTCGCGGGCAGCGCGCCGCTGTGTCGAGCCGTGCTCGCGACGGACGCCGTGCTGCAGCGCCGCCTGCTCGCTACCGCGGCCCTCGCGCTGCAGCTCGCGATGCTGTGGCAAGCGCCGAGCTTGCACCGCCCGAGACCGCGGAGCAACGCGCGCTTCACCGCGCTCCGCGATGGCTTGCGCGCCTGCGCCGATGGCGGGCGCGCCGTTGCTCTCGATTACGGGCTGCTCACGCAGGTGCCCTTCGTCCACACGATGGCGCTCTCCGACCTGCGCCTCGGTCGCGACCGAGGCCTCGCTGCAGAGGGCACCGACACGTTGTTGCAAGCGCTGCGTTCGCCCGACGCACCCGCAGCCATCGCCGTCGGCGAGCACTTCCCCGCTCTCGACCGCGTCCTCGAGCAGCGCTACCACGAGTGCACCCGGCTGCCGGCCCCCGACCTCGCCACCGGCTACAGCCCCGGAAGGGCCGACGGACATCGCTCGGTACAGGTCGTGTACGCGCGCTGAGCAATAGCCCGCTACTGGCAGACCGCCGCGGCGCGCGTGAGCTTCCCGGCTTGCACCGGCACGGTCATGGTCTCGTTGCCGGTCGCGGGCCAGCCCTCGGACCCGTTTCGCACGCAGGTGTGTCCCGCCAACGTGAAGGTCACGCCCACATCGCCGGGCGCGACGTCGAAGACGAAGCCTTCGCCGTGGGCGCTCGTGGCGGTGAGCGCCGGGTCGAGCTTCGTGCCGTCGGCGGCGAAATAGCCGACCTTCCCGCTGCTGCTGACCGTGACTGAAACACCGGCGAGCGGGTTGCCCGACGCATCCTTCGCGGCAAAGACCATCGCGCCTGTGCTCGACCCGAAGGTCGTCGCCAGCTGCTGCGCCAACACCGTCACGCGAGCCTGCTTGCGCAGCGTGATCGTCCAGCCGCTGACGTTGCCCGTGGGCGTGATCGGCCAGAGCCCGGTGACGTAGCCCGTGAGCGACGCGCTGATGCCCGAGCGCCGGGCCCCGATACCGTCGATCGAAAAGTCCCCGTTCGCATCGGTCATCGTGCACACCGACGACATGTCGAGCAGGCACACGGCAGCCTGTACGAGGACATCGTCGCTCACGGCGTCGGACAGGTTGGCATCGAGCGTGAAGCCCGAGACCGCCCCATCGCCGCTCGAGCCACTCGCCGAAGCGTCGGTCGCCGCGTCGTGGCCGGAGCTTCCCTTGGCAGCGTCGACGGCGCCGTCCAGCGTCGCGACCAACGAGCCGCCGTCGTAGCGCGCCTGCGCGGCGGCCTTCGCGTTGCTGCTACCCGCACCGCCCGTCGCCGCCGGGCCTGCGCTGACGGTCGCTGGCGTCGAGCTGCCGCAGGCCGGGCACGCCAGCCACACGCAAGCGAGGAGCAGAGCAACCCGCATGTCGTGATTTTATCCGGTCGGGCCATCGCGCATCAAGGGGGTGCTCACCGCGTCAGCGCACCAGCTTGGCGAAGCGAGCCGATCTTCTCGGGCAAGGGTGCGTGCATGTCGGTCGCTGCGCGCGCGTCGGTGAATACGCTGGTCGAAGGTCGCCGCCAGCGGCACGCTGGTGTCGAACGAGGGTGGAACCC
>JBIOJD010000136.1:0-9328 GCA_044450485.1 Polyangiales bacterium
CGCTCCCCTCTCGTCGCGAAGCGACGATTCACCCCTCGGTTGGCGGGCAAACTTGACTCGCTTGTCAACGTGGTTCCTCGTCGAGGGCTATAGTAGCTCAGGGCATCTTTTGGCGCCGCAGGCCCGTTTCTCAACGTGGCAGTTTCGCATCGAAGAACGCGCGCAGCTTGACCAAGTTCTTCTCTTCGCGAGAAAAGCTCGGCGCTTCGTAGGCCTGCGAAAAGCCGCGAAGGTCCGATAGAAAGCTGGTCCGCACCGCGTCGTTGTGCAGGATGTCTTGCACCGAGCGGCCGCGCGCAGCCGTCTTGCGCAAACCTCGTACGTACGCGTCGAGGCGGGGGTATTGCCCGGCGAGGAACTCCTTCACGGTGTCCGCCTCCTCCGCCAGCCGGTTCAGGCTGCGGAGCTGCTCGGGCGGGAGCTTCGAGACGTCCTCGGCAATCGCGTGATCGGCCGCGATCCGCAGGACGAACGCGTCGTCGAGATACCCGATGTCGTCGATGCCGTCGGGCACGAGATCGAGCGACTTGAACAGGTAGTTCACGCCGCCGGCCAGCGCTTGTCGAGCGCCCTCCGCGAGCTGGGTGCTCGACAAGAGTTTTCCGAGGTTCTCTGCGTCGTCGCCGAGGCTACGCAGCCACGCTGGGAACACGTCGAGATACTTCGCCTGAGAATCGCCCATCGAACCTCCTCGCGCCGGAGCTCGGCATCCGGCGTCCTGCAAGCGCCGCGATGATAGGCGCAGCCACGCCGAAAGGCCAGTGACGAAGGGCGGCCTCGTGCCCAGGCGCGTCTGCGGCTACTGTTCACGAGTGCCCATGGCGGCGTTTGCAGCACGGTTTCTCGCGAGCGGTTGTGCGCTCGTGCTCGGCTCGAGCTTGCTCGGGTGCGCGAGCGCGGGGCCCGGGCCGCGGGTCGCGGGGCCCAAGGCTGTGACTTCTGCGGTGCAGCGCCAGCCCTTCGTGTCGCCATTCAGCTACGAGTGGTTCGTGCGCGCCGAGCTGCTCGAGGCGCGCGGACAGTATGCCGCCGCTGCAGAGGCGTATCGCATGGCGCTCGCGAGCTCGGACGAAGACGCGTATTTGCTCGCCCGGCTGGCCGAGGCCCTCGACCAGAGCGGAGCTTCGGATGCGGCCGAGCGGGCTCTTCGTGACGCGCTCGCGCTCGACCCGCGCTCGGAGGCCGCTTGGCTCGCAACCGCCCGCATTGCGCACCGCCACGGCGCGTTCGGCCGCGCGTACGAGGCCTATGAGCGCGCCGAGGTCGCGGCGCCTGTGGCCACCGAAGCACCGCTCGCGCTCGCCGCGTTGCTGCGTGAGCAGAGTCAGCCCGAGCGCGCGATCGCGGTGCTCGAGCGCATGGCCGCGCGCCTGTCGGGGGCAAAGGGGGAGCAGGCCACGGCCGCGGCCCTGCGTGCGCGGATCGAGCTCGCCGCCGCGCGCGGGGACGGCGCTTCGCTGGCCCAAGCCGGTGGCGAGTACCTCGAGCACGCAGCGGACGCAGAGCTGCTGCGACACCTCGCGGGGGAGCTCTGGCGCGCTCGCAAGCCCGCGCTCGCGTCGCATGTGCTCTTGGCGTTGCCAGAGGCCGAGCGCGACGCACGTTTGCGCCTCGAGGTCGCGCTCGCGCTCGAGCAGCACGAACGCGCAGAGCTCTTGCTCGCGAGCACGCCACCCGAAGCGCTCGGCGGTCCGCTCGAGATGGCCGCGGCGTATCTGCGCCTGGGTCGTCCCGCGCTTGCGCTCGCGCTCGTGCAAGAGCAGGACTCGGTCGACGACGCCGACCCGCACTTTCGAAGCCTGCTTCGCGGTCAGGCCCTGCTCGCGCTCGGCCGACCGAGCGAGGCCGCCGCGGCCTTTGGAGCCGTCCCCGCTGGCTCAGCGCACGGCGCCGCCGCGCGCCAAGGCATCGCGCGATCGCTGCAGGCCGCGGGCATGTTCGAGCTGTCGCGCGAGGTTTCCGCGGTGCGTTGACACGACGCCAGCTCCTCGGCCGTGCTCGGTTGGTCAACGCGAGAGCGCCAGGACCATGCTCGCGAGACCGAAGAGGCCGACCACCAGCAGCGCACGCTGCGCATCGGTCAAGGCGTGAAAGCGATTGCGTATCGCGGCCAACAGCCCCGCCCGCCACAGCTGATTGTCTTCGTCGTTCCAGTGGACGATGCGTGTGATCGGTGACATTTCCTGCATAGTGGCGGGCGGCGGGTGTCGCGGTCGGAAAAAAATGAGGGCTAGCCCGCGTAGTCGAAGCGCGAGGAGTAGCCGCAGGTGCCTCGCAGCTCGAAATGTAGCGGGCCGTCATCGACCCGCAACTCTTCCGCGATCAGCTCTTCGCCGCTCTGGCCGTGGCCGGGGATGACGCAGGTCACCGTCGCGTCGCTCTCGTAGCGGTCTCGGATCAAGACCGTCACGTGGTCACGAATGCGGAGCCATTGCCGTCTCGGTTCGTGCGAGACCTCGATCTCGACCGGTCGCACTGCGATCAACTCGCCCTTCTTCCATACCCAGGGGAAGTGTTTCAGCGCATCGCCACCGAGCCGCCCGGTGTAGATGCCGTGCAGCAGATCGCGCTGCGCAGCGTCCGCGCGGGCGTCCAGGTACAAGACGAAGCTCCAGGGTGAGCCGGGCTCGTCGTCGTGATAGCGCGTCGCCAGTGCCACGCGGAGGCCAGAGAGCGCGACGGAGGTCGAGCCACCCTCCTCGATGACCCAGGAGAGGACGCCGTGACACTCGCCGTGCGTCGATCGCCCGCCGGAAACCCCATCGATCCTGCGACACGGGCAAACCGCGTCGCAGTTGCACGACTCGAAGTAGCTCCCGCGGATGCGCCAGCTCTCCGCGGTGGTGGCCTCGGGATTGGGCATGGTCTGAACCTTCCCGCTAAATCGTGCCTTGTGCCACGACGGTCGCGTCGGTCGGGCTCGCTTGCACGCGAATGGTGTGACCGGTGAGGCCGGTGATGCCGGCATAGTCGGCGGTGAGCGTGTTGACGAACTGCTGCGGCGCGGAGCCTGACTGCGCGGTCCCGCTCGCACCGGTGACCGGCGTGAGGTTCAGCTCGATCGCGGGGGTCGTGTCGAAGATCGCGACCGGGTACACGTTGCCGGCCGTCGTGCCGGTGAGCGAAACCTCCACGACCGCTGCGCCGCCAGGGAGCGAGTGAATGGTCGCAGTGCCGCTGATGCCCGATCCGCCCACGGCTGTGAGAGGCACCGCCACCTGAGTCGTGAACGCGTTCTTGCCGATGTTGATGGCTCCGATCACGGTCGCGTCCGAAGCGCTCTTGTGCATGTTCACCGAAGCGTCGAGCAGCAGTAGATCGCTGAACGTGATCAGTGTCGCGTCGTCGAGCGCGCGCAAGTCCGTGACCGACGAGTTGCTGGTGTGCGAGATGGGGTTGAAGGTGAAGAGCACCACGGCCCCAGTGTGGATGTCGGCCGGCGAGTCCGCGCTCAAACTACCCGTGACGTCGAGCGTCGCGAGCGTGAAGCCGTTCCTGCGCGCCTCGAAGTGAACCGCGCCGCCGGAGATGCCCGAGCCGGACAGTGGCGAGTAGCTCACTTGCTCGCCGGTCAGGACGTTGCCGCCGATGTCGGCTTCGGAAATGACCGTGTCGTCCATCGGGCTCACATGCGCGTTGACGTGGCCATCGAACGCCACGAGCTCGTCGTAGCTGATGCTGGTTCCGTCGTCGCGCTGAGTCACGACCGTGTCACTGAGCGCGGTGAAGGCGTCGATTGGATTCAGCGTGACCACGGCCGCGCCGCCATTGGCCGCGGAGCTCGCGTGGATGTGCGCCGGATGGATGCCGACGTCGCTCATGGCCAAGCCGTCGAGCATGACCGTGACCAGCGCCGAGCCGTCCATCAACTTCGCGAAGCGCACGACTCCGGTCACGCCCGAGCCGTTGACCGCGACGAGGTGGTAAGTCTCGTAGTCGCCGGTCAGCTTCGTGCGATCGATGAGCCCGCTCGCGCCGGGTAGCCCCATCGCGCCCTTCGCACCCGTCGCGCCTTTCGCACCTGTCGCGCCCGTCGCCCCTGGATCGCCTTGGGCGCCCGTGGCTCCCGCGTCACCCTGAGCGCCGGGATCGCCCATCGCGCCCGGATCGCCCTTGGCCCCGGTGTCGCCTTTCGCCCCGGTGTCGCCCTTCGAGCCCGGGAAATCGAGGCCGTTCTTGCCGTCGTGGCCCGCTGCGCCGTCCTTGCCGCTGCACGCGACGACGGCGCAAGTGACCACGAGCAGGCCCAGACACGCGCGCAGGTTCCGTTGAGCTCTCATCGTTCCTCCGCGCGCAGGCATACACCCGCCCGAGCGGGCTCGGCAACCTGCGCGTGCAGCACCCTGCCTACTTGCCCGCGAGCGTCATCGCGCTGACGCGGAACGTGGGCGTGCACAAGGCCGTGCGGTGATCGAGGTCGCTGGCGACGGCGTCGATGCGCTTCAGCAGGTCGTCGAGATTGAGTGAGATGGTGACCTCGCTCACAGGAAATACACGCTCGCCCTTCTCGATCAAGAAACCGGCTGCGCCACGGCTGAAGTCGCCCGTGACCGCGTTGAAGCCGAAGCCCATCATCTCGGTGACGTACAGCGCCCGCCCGGTGTCCGCGAGCAATCGCTCGGGGCTTTGGGAGCCGGGCTGCAGGAAGAAGTTGCTGGTCGAAGCGCCGACGCTGCCGCTGGCGCGTGCCGCGCTCGCCGTGCTCTGTTTGCCGAGCTTGCGCGCGCTGTAGCAGTCGAGCAGGAAGCGCTCGAGCTTGCCCTGCGCCACGACCACGTTGCGGCGCGCGAGCAATCCCTCGCCGTCGAACGCGCGCGAGCCAGGGCCGCGCGGCAAGAGCGGGTCGTCGACCACCGTGACGAGCGCGCTGGCCACGGGCGAGCCCTCGCGATCGCAGAGGTAGCTCGCCTTGCGCCAGACCGCGCCCCCCGTGATGCAACCGGCGAGCAAGCCGAGGATCGATCGACCGGCCGTCGGGTCGAATACCACCGCGATTTCTTGCGTCGGCAGCTTGCGCGAGCCGAGCTTGGCCAGCGTGCGGCGCGCCGCCTCTTCGCCCACCGCTTCCGGGCTCTCGAGCTGCTCCAGATGGCGGCGCGCGCTGTAGTAGTAGCCACTGCGCTTCTTGCCGTCCGCGTCGTCAGCCACGGGATTGACGACGATCGAGGCGTAGGTGCCACGCTGGGCAGCCGCGAAGCCGCCGCTCGTGCACAGCGCGCTCGCGCCCGATTGCCGGCTGACCGTGGCGCCTTCGCTGTTGGTGAGCCGCCCGTCGCTGCCGAGCGCCGCTTTCTCTGCGCGCTTGGCCATGTCGAGAGCGCGCGCGCCGTCGATCGCATCGATGGCTTCGTCGAACAGGTCGAGGTCCGCGTGCTGCGCCGGTCGCGACAACAGCGACGGGTCGGGTGGCCCTGCGAACGTGTCGGGCTGCGACAAGTCCGCGAGCTCGATCGCATCTTGCACCAAGCGTTCGATGCCGTCGGCGCTCGTATCGCTGCTGTGGGTCACGGCGACTTGCTGGCCGCGCATCACGCGCAGCCCGAGCGAGCTCGAGCCGGCTTCTTCGAGCAGCTCGGGCTCACCCAGCCGCACCTTGGCCGAGAGGTGCCGGCCCGTGCTCGCCTGTGCTTCAGCGACGTCTGCGCCCGCGGCGCGCGCGCGCTCGACCACGCGGCTCGCGAGCGCGACCAAGGCATCCAGATCGTAACTGTGCACCGGGAGGGTCACGCGACCCTCCCGCCCCGCCGGCGAAGCCGTCGGGGCCCCACGCTCCCGCGGGGTCGCTGCGCTCCGTGTTCTCGTTTGTAAGACCGAGTCACGACTAGGTCGCCTGCGTTCCGCCCACGGTCACGGCCGAGAGCTTGATCGTGGGGCAGCCGACGCCGACCGGCACCGATTGGCCGTCTTTGCCGCAGGTCCAGATGCCGTCCGAGGTCTCGAGATCGTTGCCGAGCATGGTGACCCTGCGCATCACCTCGGGACCGTTGCCGATCAGGTTCACGCCCTTGAGCGGCGCGGTCAGCTTGCCGTCTTCGACCAAGTAGCTCTCGGTGAGCGAGAACACGAAGTCGCCGTTCGAGATGTCCACCTGTCCGCCGCCGAATTTCTTGGCGTAGATCCCGCGTTTGACGCTGCGCAGGATCTCGTCGGGGTCGTGCGGCCCGGCGAGCAACAGCGTGTTCGTCATGCGCGGCATCGGGTGCGCCTGGAAGCTCTCGCGCCGGCCATTGCCCGAGGGTGCGGTCTTGAAGAACTCGGCCGAGTGACGGTCGTGCATGTAACCCGCGAGGATCCCGTTCTCGATCAGCACCGCGCTGCGCGGTTGGTTGCCCTCGTCGTCGACGTTGATGCTGCCGCGCGAGCCGAGCAACGTCGCGTCGTCGACCACCGTGCACAGCTCGCTCGCCACCTGCTTGCCGATGCTGTCGGTGTAGTTGCTCGTGCGCTTGCGGTTGAAATCGGCCTCGAGCCCGTGGCCGACCGCCTCGTGCAGCAAGATGCCGCTGTCGCCCGGCGCGAGCACGACCGGCAGCTCGCCCGCAGGCGACTCGCGCGCGTCGAGCATCGCGAGCGCGTGGCGCACCGCTTCCTTGGCGTGCCATTCGGGCGAGCGCGTGTCGAAGTACTCGAGCCCGAGGCGCCCGCCGCCGCCGGAGCTTCCCGCCTGGCGCTTGCCTTTGTCTTCGGCGATCACGCGCAGCCCGAAGCGGATCAACGGCTGCCGGTCACCGACCAGCTTGCCGTCGCTCGTCGCGATCAGGATCTCGCGCACCTCTTCGTGCAACGACGCTTCGACGCGGATGACCCGCGGATCGATGGCGCGCGCAGCGGCGTCGGCGCGCAACAGAAGCGCGCGCTTCTGCTCGCCCTGAACGTCGATCGACGGCAGCGCGGGCGCGTACCGCTGTGGCACGCCCGCAGCGCGCAGCGGCGCCGGCGTGCCGCTCTGTCCCGACGCGATTTGAGCAGCCGTGCGCGCGGCCTGCGCCATGGCTTCGGGCGTGAGCTCTTGCACGTAGGCATATCCCGTCGCGTCGCCCTTCATCACGCGCACGCCCATACCCATCGACACCGAGCGACCTGCGGACTTCAGGATGCCTTCCTCGAGCGCGTAGCTGCCCGAAGCCGCGTACTCGAAGAACAGGTCCGCGTAGTCGCCCCCCTGAGCGAGCGCCGTCGTCAACAACCGCCGCGCGACCTGCTCGTCCACCGGCATGCTGCCCGCGGCACCGAACGGCACCACGTACCTCGAAACGACTGCCATGGGGCCAATCTAGGGACGCAACCGCGCCCACGCCAGCTTTTTCTCCTCGTGCGCGCCGCAGAAGGATCTCGGCCCCTGGCTGTGTCAAGGTGTGCCGACGGCAGGAGACCCCGCGGATGCGCTCGATCGCGAACCATCGCTCCCTGCTGCTGGCCGCACTGGCATCGATCGCGACGCTTTGCGTCGCCTGCAGCGAAGCTCACGGTCCGACGAACACCCGCCGGAACGTAGGCGGTAGCACGACAGGTGGTGCTGGCTGGGGCGGCGATGCGGGTGGCAGCGGGGCGGCTTGCATGCTCGCGACGCAGCCAAAGGCGCGAGTCGTCGTCGATTGCGCGACGCAGGTCTTGCTGACCGACGCAGGCGACGGGTACCACCCGCCGCCACCGCTAGGCTCGAACTGCAACGGAGCCGCAGCCTATGCGCTCGACTTGGCGAGCTGCGAGCTGTCGTGGTGGCAGTGCGCCGCCAACGCTACTGGACTGTGGCTAAACGAGACTGGTAAGCGCAAGTTGAGCGACACCGAGATGCAGTCTGCGCTGGACGGATTGCACATGGTCACGGTGATGAGCGGCAGTGCGGGCTGTGGGTCGGATATGTCCACGCTCGAGATCGAAGTCACCGCCGCCGGCGCGACCCAGAGTTACTCCGACAGCTTCTACAGCTGCCGCATGACCCCAGGCGCGGTCTACGTGGACAACATCGACGCCGCCTTCACCGCGCTCCAAATGTTCAGCCATCCGTGAGGCGCTTCCCCGGTCCCGGCGAAGCCGCGGGCATGCTGTTCCCTTCGCGGTTGCCGTCGTTCCTGCTCCCGTCACGCCAAACTCGTGAAAGGCGCGTTTCTAGCCGTCGGTTCTCAGCGCTATCGCTTTTGACTGCAGCTCGCGCTATGAGGATCGGCCGGAGGCAGACATGAGCGACAAAGTCTATCAGGGCAAGTGTTTTTGCGGCGCAGTCGAGTTCACCGTCACGGGCGAGCCGGCGGGCATGGGCTACTGCCACTGCGCGTCGTGCAGGCTGTGGTCGGCCGGTCCGGTGAACGCGTTCACGCTCTGGGCTCCGACCAGCGTGAAGGTCACCAAAGGTGCGGACAAGATCGCCACGCACAACAAGACGCCGCAGAGCGGGCGCAAGTGGTGCACCAAGTGCGGTGGTCATCTTTTCACCGAGCACCCGCCGTGGAACCTCGTCGACGTGTACGCCGCGACGATTCCCGAGTTTCCGTTCAAGCCCGGGCTGCACGTGCACTACCAGGAAACCGTGCTGCACATCCGCGACGGCCTGCCCAAGATGAAGGACATGCCCAAGGAAATGGGCGGCTCCGGCGTCACCCTGCCCGAGTGACGGGCACGGAGCGGGAGCCGAGCTGAGGCTCCTCGCATCGTCAGAGTCGCTATAGTCGGGTCCGTTCCGCGGCAGACGACGGGAGGCGACGATGAAGGCAGACGAGCTCCGGGCCAGGCAAGCGCCGTTCAAGCAGCGATACGCGCAGGACCCGACCGCTGCGCTCATCACCTTGAGCGCCAGAAGCCGGCTGTCCGACGGGATCGCTTGCAAAGTCGAGACCGGCAAGGCGTTGGTCGAGGCCGGCTTGCACGCCGCTACGGGTGGCGACGGCATCCACGCCTGCTCCGGCGACATGCTGCTCGAGGCGCTGTGCGCCTGCGCCGGGGTCACGCTCAACGCCGTGGCGACCGCGCTCGGCGTCGAATTGCGTGACGCGACGGTGACCGCCGAAGGCGACCTCGATTTCCGTGGGACACTCGGCGTGGGCAAAGAGGCGCCTGTCGGCTTCCAGGCGCTGCGCATGCGCTTCGAGCTCGACACCGACGCGCCACCCGAGCTCGTAGACAAGCTCCTCTCGCTCACCGAGCGCTACTGCGTGGTACTGCAAACCCTGCGCCACGCGCCGCTCGTTCAGCTCTCGCAGAGCCGAGGAGTTCGGGGGCCGGCGTGAACAGCGCGCTGCCGCTCGAGACCGGCTTCGCCGACGTCAACGGCACGCGGCTCTACTACCAAGTCAGCGGCCAGGGACCGGCCGTGCTGCTGCTCCACGGCTTC
>JBIOJD010000137.1:0-9321 GCA_044450485.1 Polyangiales bacterium
GACCGCGGCTTGATCCCTGTCGACGTACAGCATCCCATTGTAGTCGGTATGGATGCTGTGGCCGGCGAACGCTACCGCACGTCCGATCACGAGCTCCCCAGTACGAACCGGGTGCTGGCACACCACGACGTCTGCCATGTCTACATGTGCGCCTTTCCACACCAGGACTTCGTCGCCGTAAACGAGGGTAGGTGCCATCCCATTGTCGCGCACGCTCACGACATCCACGAAGGCCATGCGGACGAGCACTCCTGCAATCACGAGCACCGCTGCCAAGTTGAGCAGGAACTTGACGGTGTCGCTCATCGTCGCGGTCTACCGCCCGCTCGCAAACGCCGAGCGAACACACGGGCGCTACCCAAATTGTGCGGGCTTTCATCGCGCTTGGCAAACGGCTTCTATGACCGGGAGAGTCACGCGACTCTCCCGCCCGTCGAGCAAAGCTCGCCGGGCCCCTCCCTCCCGCGGGGTTCGCTTCGCTCACACGCCGATGGCGGCGTAAACTCGCCGGCGGCCTTCGTCCACGGCGAGTAGCAGGCCCTCGAGCGCGCGTGCCGGATCCGCTGCGTCGAAGAGCTCGCGCATTGCCGCCACGCCGTGGGCGCCATGCTGGACGAGCATGCTTGCGCGTGGCGCATCGATGCCGCCGAGCGCGATCACGGGCACGAGGGTCTTGCGAGCGATCGCTTCGAACCCTCCCAAGCCGAGCGGGGCGCCTTTGCCGGGCACTGCGAAGACAGGGCTCAGCAGCACGAACGAAGCTCCCGCCTCGCCGGCGTCGAGCGCCGCACGCAGCTCGTGGCGCGACGCTCCGATCAAGGCTCGCGCGCCGAGCCGCTCGCGCGCTTGCCGCACGCCAGCGGCGCGCTCCGGCAACTGAACGCCGTCAGCGCCCAGCTCGGCCGCAAGCGCGAGGTCGCCGTTCACCAGCAGCGGGACAGAGCTCGCATCTGTGAGCGCCCGCAGCTCGGAGCCGAGCGCCCGCAGCTCAGTCGTCGGCAGGTGCTTGGCGCGAAGCTGCAGCGCGACGCGGCCAGTCGGTGCAGCGCGCAGCATGCGTCGCACCTTGTCGACCAGTACGCGCGCGGGAATCTCCGGGGTTATGGCGTACACGTCGAACACGAGCGTGCTTGCTTCAGCCCGACTGCTTGCTGCCGATGACGCCCTGCAGCGGGCTCGACGCGCTGGCATAGAGCCGCCGCGGGATCCTCCCTGCCAGGAACGCATCTCGGCCCGCTTGCACCGCGAGCTTCATGGCGCGCGCCATCAGCACCGGGTCCTTGGCGCCCGCGATTGCGGTGTTCATCAGGACGCCGTCGCAGCCGAGCTCCATCACGATGGCGGCGTCCGACGCTGTTCCCACGCCGGCGTCGACGATCAGCGGAATCGAGATCTGGTTGCGCATGATCTCGAGGTTGTAGGGATTGCGGATGCCCAGGCCGCTGCCAATCGGCGCCGCGAGCGGCATCACTGCGGCGCATCCGAGGTCCGCGAGCTTCTTGGCCGTGACCGGATCGTCGGTCGTGTAGGGCAACACGGTGAACCCTTCCTTCACCAGCACCTCGGCTGCTTGCAGCGTCTGCACCACGTCGGGGAAGAGCGTCTCCGGGTTGCCGAGCACCTCGACCTTCACCACGCCGCTCATGCCGAGCTCTCGCGCCAACCGGCAGGTGCGCACCGCGTCTTCGGCGGTGTAGCAGCCCGCGGTGTTCGGCAGCAGCTGATAGCCGTTCTCGCGCAGATAGCGGATCAACGAGTCGCCGCCCTTGGCGGTGAGGTCCAGTCGCCGGACCGCGACCGTGACCATCCGCGCGCCCGAGGCTTCGAGCGCCGCCTTGGTCTGTTCCAGGTCGCGATACTTGCCCGTGCCTACGATCAAGCGTGATCCGAGCACGAGGTCGCCGATTCGGAGCTCGTCGTTCATGCTGAGCCCATCACCCGCCGCCTACGAACTGGACCACTTCGAGCTTGTCCCCGTCGCGCAATGCGGTGGCGGCGTGCTCCGCGCGCGGCACGATGATGCGATTGCGTTCGACAGCAACCGGGCCGGCATCGACGCCCAGCTCGGCGAGGAGCTGCGCCACGGTCGTGCCCGCGGTCGCCTCTCGGGCCTCGCCGTTGACCTCGATGCGCATGGCCCGAGCTTACACCGGGCGACGCCCGAAGGCTCGGACCGCATGCACCGAGCAAGTGACCCGCCGGCCCTGGGCAAGAGGGCGTTTCGCCCGTTTTTCGCAGCTTCCTTGACGCGGCCTCTGCGCGCGGCTAGCCATGGCTGATGCAGGCTCAAGTGGTTCGGTTGAGCGAGGGGGCGCGACCGCAGCGCTCGCAGCCGTCGAGCCGGCCTACACGGGCCGAGGTCGATCTCGGCGCCATGGCGCACAACCTCGGACTCATGCGCGAGGTCGCGCGCGGCAGTCGCCTGTATGCAGTGGTCAAGGCCGACGCCTACGGCCACGGGCTCGTGCCGGTCGCGCGTTGGCTCGAGCGTCACGCTGTCGACGGCCTGTGCGTCGCCTTGGCCGAAGAGGGCTTGGCGTTGCGCGCGTGTGGCGTGACAGTGCCGATTCTGGTGTTGAGCGGCGCCTACGGCGACACCCACGATCGCGTGATCGCCGCGCACCTGACGCCCGTCGTCTACAGCTTGGCCCAAGTCCGCGCATTCAACCGTGCAGCGGCGGGGCGACCGGTCGGGGTGCACCTCAAGGTCGACACGGGCATGGGTCGGCTCGGGGTCTTGCCCGAGGAGCTTCTCGAGCTGGTCGATGCGTTGCGCGAGCTGCCCAACGTGCGCCTCGACGGCGTGATGACACACTTCTCGAGCGCGGACAGCGATCCTGTCTTCACCGCCGCCCAGCTCGAGCGCTTCGAGGCGGCGTTGGGCGCCATTCGCGCGCGCGGCTTCTCTCCGCGCTGGGTGCATGCGGCGAACAGCGCCGGCACGTTCCTCTTCCCGGCGGCGCGCTTCGATTTGGTGCGGGTCGGGTTGGCGCTCTACGGGGTGCCGCCGTCGCCGGAGCAGGGTGCCGAGCTACGTCCCGCCATGAGCCTGCGCAGCGAGGTGCTGGCGCTGCGCGATCTGCCGGCCGGGAGCGCGGTCGGCTACGACCAGACCTATCGCACCACGCGCCCCTCGCGCATCGCCACGATTCCCATCGGTTACGGCGACGGCCTGCTGCGGGCGGCCTCGAACCGCGGAGCGATGTTGGTGCGCGGGCGGCGTTGTCCGATCGTGGGACGCGTGTCGATGGATCTGACGACGCTCGACGTCACCGAGGCGACCGATTGTGCTGTCGGAGACGAGGTAATGGTCCTCGGTCAGCAGGGCGACGAGCAGATCACGGCCCACGAGCTGGCGCGCGCGTGCGAGACCATCGCGTACGAAGTCCTGACCAACATCTCGCCGCGCGTCCCGCGCATCTACACCGGCGACGACGCTCAGTAGTTGCGGACCACGAGCTCCGCAACGGCGCCGCGGCGCTCCGCGTTGGAGTTGATCGCGCGCGCCGCCGAAACGTGGTCCAAGCGAAAGTCGCGATAGAGGTCGGCGATGAAAGGTGCGTTGCTGTTCGAGAGCATCAACTTGCAGCCGCGCCGATCGAGGGCCGCGAACACGTCGCGGAGCTTCAGCTGATCCGTCCTGTCGAAGCCGTTCTGAGCGTACGCCGTGAAGCTCGAGCTGCTGCTCAATGGCTCGTACGGAGGATCGAAGTAGATGAAGTCGCCAGGACGTGCGCTGCTCAGCAGGTGCTCGAACGACGCACAGCGCAGCTCGGCAAGTCGCAGTTGGGCGCTTGCCGAGAACACGGTCTCGCGATTGAAGATGCTCGGCCGCGCGTAGCGACCAGCTGGAACGTTGAATTCGCCGCGTCGGTTGACTCGATGCAGGCCGTTGAAACAGGTCTTGTTGAGGTAGATGAACATCGCCGCGCGCTCCGGCGCCGAGAGCTTGCGCGCCCGGTTGTAGCGTTCGCGCACGCGGTAGTACGCCCGCTCGTCGTGCTCGGCCGCCAGCGCTTCGAGCCGTTCGATCACGGGCTGCGGCTGATCGCGCACTGCCTCGTAGGTGGCCAAGAGGCGTGGGTTCACGTCGCAGAGCAAGGCGCGTTCGGGGCGTAGCGCGAAGAACATCGCACCGCCGCCCACGAACGGCTCGACGTGCCGCATCAGCTCCACCCCGGGCGGGAGCAGGGGACGAAGCTGGGCCAGGAGTCGGGCCTTGCCGCCGGCCCATTTCAGGAAGGGCGAAGGGGCGGGAAGAGCCTGGTCGCGGAGTCCGCTTCGCGAGACCCGAGCGGTTGCTGTAGTCACAACAACTACAGTATCCGACTTGCCACCACGTCGAAAAAAATCGGCGGGGCGTAATCCGGCCCAAGCGCGCGTTATGATTACAGAGCGGTCCCTGCATCGGGCCGTCACAGCGCGGCCACGACCGCTTCGCGGCGATGAGCGGAAGCCCAAGCCCAATCCACGAGATCGCCGACCGGCTGCGCGACCTCACCGAGGCGCTGCGCCAGGTCGGAGGCGGCCAGGTCGCCGCGATGTTGGAGCGGCACGGCCGCGACTTCACCGTACAAACGCGGGTGCGCCGCAGCGTGAACGCCATCCGCGAGCACCTCGAGCGCTATCGGCTCGAGCCCTCCGAGTGGCCCGAGTCGCCCGCGGTGATGCTGGCTGCGAACCGACTCGAGGACGTGTGTCGCGACGCGCTCGCCGCTGGCGTGATCGTCGCTGCCCCGCTTTCGCTCAAGGCGCAAGCACGGCGCAAGCTCCGCATCGTGAGCGCGACCGTGGCGCTCGGTGCCGCGGTGCTGCTGTTGCCGTTTCTGGTCGTGCGCGCGGGCGTGGACGTCAGCGACATGGGCGTGGAGCGACGCATCGGGCCACTCCTGCTGCCGCGCGGCGAGGAGAGCAGCGTGCAGGTCTCGGCGCTGGTTGCAGCGCTCGTTCCAGCTGCGACCAAGGGGGTCGAGATCTCGGCCAAGGGCGGTTGCAGCACGCCGCTGCCGCGAGATGCCGCCTGCGCCGAGACCGCGCCGCGCCTGTGGCCCGAAGGCCGGCTCAAGACCTACGAGCTCAAGCTGAAGAACCAGGCCTACGGTCTGCTGTTCGCGATCACCGACACCAAAGTCGACGCTGCGATCGGCGAAGGGCGTTTGCTGCTCGCCGCTACCGACGAGACGCCTGAGGGTCGCTACGAGCTGCCGCTGCGCGCGACCTATCTCGGTTACACCCCGCAGCGCTGCGAGCTCCTCGACCGCATGCAGGGTAGCTGTCCCAAACCGCGCGTCGGCGAAGGCGAGCGCCACGCGGGGCTAGCGCTACCGACCGCCATCATCGACGTGATTCCGGGCGACCCCAACAAGCGGCTCGGCGAGAAACGCAGAGCCCAAGCGGAGGCCGAAGAGGCGCGCCGCAAGGCCGAGGAGCGCGCGCAGCAGATCGAGGCGGCGCTGAGTCAGATTCAGAGCGTGCTCGCCGATACCGAGAAGATGGTCGCCCGCCGGAAGTTCGAAGGTGCGCGTGAGCGGGTCGAGAAGCTCGGGAAGCTGTTCGAGCCGCTGGAGAGCGAAGGGCTCTCGCCAGCGGAGATCGAAGCCGAGGGCGTGCCCGCACAGGTGAGCGCGGTGAGGGCGCGTTTCGATGCACTGCACGACAAGGTCGAGGCCTTCGAGAACAAGGTGTTCGAGCAGACTTTCGCGGTCGTCACCGCGGAAAGCAACCGGCGCACTCCCGAGGAGAGCTTGCTACGCCGCATCGCGCAGCAGAACCAGATCTCCATCGACTACGTTCGCGACGTCTATACGGCGCGTGCAGACGAGATCCAGCGCCGGATCGATGCCCGCACCCAAGCGCGGCTCGAGAACGTCAAGCGCGAGCAGGAAGCGTTGGAGAAGCGATGCGGCCCTTTGCCGAAGGGGGCGTGGCGCACGGTCGAGCACTACGCACAGCAAGTCTACGCCGAGCCCCACGTGGAAATCGTGCTCGGCGAGTGCTTGACGCCCCGGCTCACGGAGCGCGATTGCTGGGAGATGCGCTGCGACTATCAGCGCAAAGTGGAGGTCTCCGTGGAACGACCGAAGGTCGTGACCCAGCACAGCGTGACCTTCTTCCTGACCAACGACCAAGTGTCGCGCCACCGCGACGAGAGCTGATCAAAAATCGAGCTTGCGGAGCGCGGAGGGGGGTTTTTTGTGCGCTTTCTTCGGTGCCGCCGCGGCGGTGTGTGCGGGGTCTACCGGGCTGTACGTGTGTTGCGGTTGCCGCAGGGCGTCGTCTTTGACCAGCGCCACCTCGAAGGTCGCATCGGCGCTCGCGTGGTGAACGACTTGCCACGGCACCATCCCGGTGGAGGTGACGCGAATCACGCGGTTGCGCCCGTCCCTCGGGAGCTCGATCTCGTCCCCGCTCGCGGGCTGGCCGTCGACCGAGACCTGCGCGGTCTTCGGCACGTTGCGCAGCGACACCGTGATGGTTGGGCGCTCGGTTGTGGTTGCTCCGGCGGCATTCGCGCTCTCTGGCTTGATCGCCTGCGAGATCTTGGCTTCGGCGGCGCGCGCGTTCGGCAGCGCGTTGCTGGGCGTTCCTGTCCCGCGGATCAGCACGGCGGCGATGCTGGCCAAGGCCACCGCCAGCGCGGAGATGACCAACCCACGTCGGCGTGAGCCCGACCATGCGGACGCCAGCACGGGCTCCGGTTCGAGCGCAGGCACGGCAGGAGGCGACGAGGTCACCGCGAGATCGGAGTCCGCCCGGTCGTCCAGCGAGAACTCGAGCGTGCGCAGGCGTTCGAGCGAGCCGCGCGGGACGCTCCCAGAATGCCCGCTCGGCGGCGGTGGCGGCGGCAGATCCGACAGCGAGCGCCGCGTACCGCCCTGCTCGGCCGCGGCCAGCAGCGCGTGCTGCATGGCGGGCGCGTCCTGATACCGGTCCTCGACCGCACGCGACATCGCTTTGGCCACGACGTCGGAGATCGCCAGCGAGATGTGAGGATTCACCTCGTGCACTCTGGGCGCAACACCGGTCACGATCTGGATGATCAGGTCGCCTACGTTCTCGCTCGCGAACGGTATCCGTCCGGTGAGCCCTTCGTAGAGGATCGCTCCCATGCTGTAGATGTCCGTGCGCTTGTCGATGCCGCGCACGCCGCGCGCCTGCTCCGGGGACATGTACTCCGGCGTGCCCACGATCATGCCCTCGCGCGTGGTGAGGGCTGAGCGGCGGCCGCTGCGCGGCTCGACGCTGCGTGAGATGCCGAAGTCGAGGATCTTCGGGAAGGCGGCTTCAGTGCCATCGCTGGCCAGGAAGATGTTGTCGGGCTTGAGGTCGCGGTGAATGATGCCGGCGTCGTGCACGGCCGCGAGCCCGCGCAACGTGAGCGACGCGATGCGCACGAGCTCGGCGCACGGAAGGGGCGGCTCGCGATGCAGTCGGTGGCCGAGCGTCTCGCCCTCGAGCAGCTCCATCACCATGAACGGCTGTTGCTCTTCGAGCGTTCCGAAGTCCACGATCTGAATCACGTTGCGGTGGTGGACCGAGGCTGCGATTCGGGCTTCGCGTACGAACTGCTGGACGAGCCGGTTCTTGTCCCGCTCGTCCCGGGCGAAGAGCAACTTGACCGCCACCGGGCGCTCCAGGGTCAGGTCGCGGGCCCGCCACACGCTGGCCATGCCCCCCTCGCCGACCAGCGATTCCAACCGATAGCGGTTGGCGATCACCCGCGCCTGCTTGGGCACCTCCACGGCCCTCAGTATACAGCCTGGGCCGGGTCAAAAGCACGCGTGCCACCACATGTTTTCACCTTCAACGGAATCCTTCCGTAGCGAAAACTGCGCTGCTCACCCCAAAATCCTCCTCAAAATCAAACCCGCCGGAGCACGCCGAGGGTCTTGGTGGTGGGGAGGGGCGCGAACAGACCCGAGGCCAGCGCTCGGCGGTAGATGTTGATCGGGGCTTGGCCGCCCTCGTTCGGATTCGGGAACAGGTCGTGGATCGCGAGCACGCCGCCCGGCGTGACGCGATGGGCCCAACCTTCGTAGTCGGCGTCCGCCTGCGCTTGGCTGTGGCCGCCGTCGATGAACACCATGCCGAGGGGCGTGCTCCAGATGCGTGCGGCGTTTTGGCTGCGCGCGACGAGCAGCACCGCTGTGTCCTCGAGCTCGGCCCGCCTCAGCGTGCGACGCAGCTCGTGCAAGCTGTCCATGCGTTGGGCATCGGCATCGAAGAGCGTGGGGTCGTGGTACTCCTCGCCGGGCTGGTGCTCTTCGGAGCCGCGGTGGTGGTCCACGCAGATGAGTGTCCCGCCCCCATCCTTGGCGCCGCTGCCGAGGTAGACCGACGACTTGCCGCAGTAACTGCCGATCTCGAGCACCGGACCGAGCGTCGCCTGCGCCTTGGCCAGCTCGTACAACCGCAGACCCTCGGCTTCGTCGAGGAAACCCTTGCACTCGCGCGCGAGCCTGCGGGCCGACTCGCGCACGCGCTACTCCGCGGCGGTCCGCAGCTCGTCGTAGCCCGCGGGTCGCTGAGGCAGCTCGCTGCGAGGACGGACCGCATGGAGGTCGTCGCCAGACAACGAGCGGAAGAAGTCGCTGGTCGCGGAGCGGCCCTGCACCGCATCGCTCGCGATCAGCACTGCGGCCGCAGTCCACGATGTCTGCTCACCCTCGGGAAAGATCTGGCGCTCTGGATGGGTGGCCCCGGTGAAGTACGCGCCGTCCTCGCCGCGCAGCCAGCGCGTCCACGCGAGCATGTCGCGTGCGCGGGCCGTGAGCCCGCAGGCGTGCAACGCCAACGCGAGCTCGCAAGTCTCGGCGATCGTGTACCAGGGGCTCTCCTTCACGCAGCGGCAGCCCACGCCCTCTTCCACGAACGCTGCGATCAGCGCTCCGTCGAGCAAACGCTTGCGTCCGAGCTCACCGCGCAATGCGCCGCCGAGCACCGGATAGTACCAATCCATGGAATGGCGCCCGGGCTTCTCCGGGAGGTCCGTCTCGGTGAACACCGCCGGCTTGTGGCGGAGCACGCGCGCCAACCGCTCGCACGCCTTGCGCCACTCGGGGCGGTCGTGTCCCAGCCGATCCGCGATACGGATCGCGCACACCATGCTGCCGTGCACCGACGATGAGCCGGTCAGTAGCGGCGCCGCCCAGGTCTTGCCATTCTTTTGCGCCCACGCGACGGCGCCGTTCGGTAGCTGCATCGCGAGCACGAAGCGCATCGCGCTGTCGACCGCGGGCCACATCTGCGCGAGAAACCGGGCGTCGAGCTCACGACAGTACAGATGCCACACGCCCGTTGCGAAGTACGCTGCGTGGTTGC
>JBIOJD010000138.1:0-9318 GCA_044450485.1 Polyangiales bacterium
CTGCTGCTCTAGGCGGAGGCACGGGTGGTGGCACCGCCGGCGTGCCAACTGCGACCGTGGGCCCTAGCGCCGTCATCCCATCGGTGAAGCCGACGGTATGAAACTTCTTCTTGGGCTCCGGTCGCTCTTCGACCACCTGCGGTGGCGTTGCTATCGGTGCCGCCGGGAGCGCAGCCGTGGGCTCGGGCGCGGCGATGACGGGTGCTGGCACCTGGGCTGGTGGGGCCGCGACCGCCGCGGGCGCCGGCGGTGGCACGAGCCCTTGCGGTTGCGCGGTCGCGGCGTTTGCGTCGGGTTGCGCGGTGGACGTCGTGGCGCGTGCCGACAACGGCGCGAGCACGAACTTTCGGCGCGACGCGCCGTCGAGCACGGTGGCTACGCCGTGTGAGTCTACGCTGCAGCTCGCGCCTGGAGGCAGGCTCGGCCGCTCACCCATGTTCTGGCGCGCCGCGCGCAAGGCGCCCATCCAGTTCGTGGCGTCGACCTCGCCCTCGTGGAGAGCGTCGGGCGCTCCCAACCGGGCAACTACGACTCTCCACTTTTGCGTCGGCACGGCTGTTGTCGAGGCTGCTCGCGCACACCCCACGGACCGGCCGGGTTGTATCAACCGCCAATCCGCGCGGCAAGCCGCCGCCCGCGTAACCGGATAGAAACACCCCGGCAACGCATGTGCGCTATGGTTCTGCACAGCTTCGGCTCCGGGTTCCCTCGACCGGGGCCCTCTTCGAGGTGCTCTTTCATGTGGATTTTGGTGGTCGGCTCTAGCAGTGCTCTTCAACGCAAGGACGGTGGAGCAGCGGCGCTCAGCGAGCTCGGTTGCCGCGTGCGGTCTGCGGATCTTTGGGATGCGCTGGACACACACGCGCTGGATCCCGAGCCGCCAGCGGCGATTTTGGTCGAGGCGCTGGACCAGTACGACGCCGGGAAAGCCGCCCTGCTCCGCATCCGGGCGGTGGATGCCTTGGCCGAAGTGCCGTGCCTCGTCGCGGTCACCGTCGGGCAGGCCCAGCGCCTCGACGGCAACGACGGCTTCGACGACTTCATCTTGTTACCTTACATTCCCGCCGAGCTGTACATGCGGGTGCGCCGCGCGGAGTGGCGGCGCAGCGAGTTCTCGGGCAAAGAGCGGATCAAGATCGGTGCGATGTGCCTCGACTTGGCAGGGCACGAAGTGACGATCGACGGCCGCAAAGTCGAGCTCACGCACCAGGAGTTCGCGTTGCTGAAATTCTTGAGCCAGAACCGCGGCCGGGTCTTCAGCCGCGAGCAATTGCTCAGCCGCGTGTGGGGCGTGAACTACTACGGCGGCAGTCGCACCGTCGACATCCACGTGCGGCGCCTCCGCATGAAGCTCGGGACGATGGCGGATCCGATCGAGACGGTGCGCGGCGTCGGTTACAAGATGAAGTCGCCGTGAGCTCGCGCCCGCTCGCGCTCTCGACCGGTGACCCAGGTGGCGTCGGCCCCGAAGTGGCTCTGCGGGCGGCGGCCGAGCTCGGCGGCGGTGATCGCTGCCTGATCTTCGGCGATGCCCGCGCGTTGCGACAGCGCGCGCTCGCGCTCGGGGTCGAGCCAGGGCGCTTGCACGATGTCGCGCGCGGTGCGGCGGCCGCGCTGCCGCTCGGGGGCATGGGGCTCGTCGATGCAGGCACGCCTTGGGACGCGGAGGCCCTCCGCCACGCGGCAACGCCTGCCGGGGGCGCTGCTCAGCTGGCCGCGCTCGATGCTGCGATCGAGGTCACGCTCGGCGGAGGCGCACGCGCCATCGTGACCGCGCCCATGAGCAAAGAGGCCGTGCACCTGGCCGGTCACTCGTTCAGCGGCCACACCGAGCACCTGGCGCGTGCCGCAGCTTTGGCCGACGACGAAGTCACGATGATGTTTCTGGGACCCCGGCTGCGAGTCGCGCTGGTCACGACCCACCTCTCGATTCGTGAGCTTCCCGAAGCCATCACGCCGGGCAGGGTGCTGCGGACGATCGTGCACCTCGCCGAAGCACTGCAGAGCTTGGCGTCCGGTGAAGTGGGCGTGAGCCCGCTCGTGTTGGTGACTGGCCTGAACCCTCACGCCGGCGAGGCAGGTTTATTCGGCGACGAAGAGCGACGCGTGATCGCGCCCGCGATCGAGAGAGCGCGCGCACGTCCGCCGTTCAGCGATGGACGGGTGCGCCTGCAGGGCCCGCTCGGCGCGGAGACCGCGTTTCGACAGGCGGCCTCCGACGCATCGACGGCGGTCGTGGCCATGGCGCATGACCAAGCGACCATCGCGTCCAAGCTGCTCGACTGGACGCAAGCCGTGAACGTGACCTGGGGCTTGCCGTTCGTGCGCACGAGCGTGGACCATGGGGTTGCCTACGACGCGGCAGCGGCCGGCACCGCGGATGCGCGTGGCATGATGTCTGCTTTCGCGATGGCGCAGCGTTTGACCCAGCATTCTGTCTGAGGCCTGTCCGCGCTGCGGCCGATGCGCGTTGACGCAGCGTGTTGCTCTCCCCTACGATCGACGCGTGTCGTTTTGGGATGACCTCAGCTCGAACGTGAAGCGCTACGTGATCGTGGGCGTGGTGCTGCTCGGCGTCCTGCTTGCGTTGCGGACCTGCGCCAAGCCCGGTTCGACCGGCGGGCCACCGCCGCGCGGCGTGGTGCGCTGAGCGCGCCGCCAGCGGGATTTCACGAGCCCGTCTTTTGCCCCGGGGGCAACGAGAGCGAGCGCTCGAACGCGTCCGATACGTTCACGCACGCCTCGCGGACCTCGGCCGTTCCGTCGAGCAGCAAGGCGAGCGGCCGAAGCTCGACCGACTCGATCTCATCGCGGCGGTCGCGCACGAAAGCGGCCACGCGCAGCAGCACGTCGCGTATCGCATCGAGTCGCAGCTTGCGCGACGCGCTGGTGCCGCCGAACAACAGGTTGGCGCCCTGCAGGCGTCTCAGGGCGCGCTCCAAGGCGTCGATCGGAGCGGGCAGCACGGTCCACGTTCGATCGTCGGCGGCGGCGCCGTGTGGATCGGCGAAACCGATTTCGAGCGCGACGCGCCCGTGCGGCAGGCCCCACGCGCGCACGCCGAGCAGGGCGGCGGCCTCGCTCGTTTCGGTCACCATCGCGCCGAGCAGTCGGTCGGCGGCGCGTGCGCTCGCGCCTCGCGACTCGAGCCGTGCGCGTCCCATGCCGATCAGCTGCCGGAACGTGTCGCGCACGCGCGCCGCGTTGTCGACCATGTCGACCGCGAGGTCGGGGTGATCCCAGATTCGCAGGTCGGGCGAGGTCAGGGAGATCCGGACCGGGAACCCGATACGGTTGGCCTCGGCTGCTGCGCGCGATGCGCTCGAGCACAGCTCTTCGGTCGGGAACGGTATGCCGTAGGGCACGAGCGCGGCCTTGCTCGCGGGGTCTGAAAGCGCGCGTCGCGGTCCGAACAACACCTCGGAGACCGCGGGTGCGTCGACCTCCACCACCGACTCGACTTTGGGCGATCCCCGATCGGTGTCGCGCAGCGCTGCGACAGCCTCCGCGAGATCACGCGCTTTGCCCACGACGCGCCCCGGTTCTTCTGCGTCGTCGCTCCACGCGATTGCGCCGCCCTCTGCGGGCAAGAAGTGGCCCCCTTTGCGCGATCCCGCCGCTTGCACGGTTTCGAGACGGGCGCGGGCAGGTTTGCCGAGCGCGCGCAACGACGCGGTCCATGGCTGCTGCGCGCCCGCAGCATGCAAGCAAAGCACGCTCAGCAGCGGGCCGATCTCCGCTACCGCGGTGATGCCGAGGTCGAGCGCCGCGTCGCGCACACGCCGGCCGTCGCTACCGGGGGCGAGGCTCGCCAGAGCGATCGGCCGACCTGCGCTCTGGGCTGCGTCGCCGAGCACGACGAGCTGCGGGAGGCTCGGCGAGGAGGCGAGGGCGATCGCTGCTGCAGCCTGTTCGATCGCGGCAGAAAGCCAGGCTTCGGCTACGATTGGCTCCACGGCGAGGCCGACCGCGTCCGCGGCCTGCAAGCATTCGAGCGCGAGCTCGGGGCTCTCGCATATGATTCGAACTGCCATGCTTGCGAACGATCTCTGCCCGCCGGTCGAGGATGGGCTCCGGAGCAGCCCGTCCCCGGAATTGTACCCCGGCTCGCGGCGCACGCGAATTTGCCGGGTGCTCGGGGTTTGGCTGGGCATCGCGGCCCTTTCCCTGACGAGGTCGGCGGGTGCACAGCCGAGCGCGGCACCTCCGGTCGTGGACGCCGTGCCGCCGGCGCAGCACTTTCGTGCCGGCGTCGAGCACTACCGCGCCAGACGCTATCGCGAGGCCATCCGAGAGCTCGAGCTCGCGGCCGCTGAGGTGCCGAGCGCCGAGCTCTGGTTCGATCTGGGCCGCGCCCACGAGGAGCTCGGCGAGACCGAGCTGGCGATCGCCAGCTACGAACGCTACTTGCGCGACCGCGTCGATGCGCCAGATGCCGTCGAAGTGCAACGCCGCATAGGCGATTTGAAGCAGCGTGCCCCGGCGCGCGGCGCGTCCGGCGAACGTCCCGTCCATGCGACTACGCTCGCGATCGCCGCCCCGGACCCCGGCGTGACGCTCGAGCTCGACGGCCGCTCGCTGGGTCGGGGACCCATCGACCGGATGTTCGAGGTCGATCCGGGCCGCCACGACCTCCGCGCCGATCTTGCGGGCCGCGTGCCTCTGCGCGCAGAGCCAGACCTCATGCCGGGCGCGCTCAGCGCCGCCTATGTCGATCTGCGCCCGCTGAGCCGGCCAGCGCCAGCGAGGCGCAGCCGACCCCTCACGTGGACCAGCGCCGGCTTTTGTGCGGCATCGGTGCTCGCGACCGGCTCCTTCGGATGGCTCGCGTTGTCCGCCCGCGAGCGCGGCGATCTCGCTGCCGGCCGGGGATGGACCGCAGCCTCGGACGTGGCGCTCGGCAGCGCCGTGGGCTTCGCGATCACCGCGACCATCCTGTACTTCGTGGAGGGGCGTCGTTCGAGCGCAGGCGCTGGCGCCAATGTGTGCGATCCGGCGCAGGGCAACTGCGGCGACCGACCGCTTGCGTCTGCGACGAGTCGATCGCTTGACCCATTTGAAGCAGCGATGATATCTCCCCGAAGCACGGAAATTTCTGCAGCAGGCTCGAATTCGGTCGATTCCGCGCCCACTCGATAGGAGACGCCGACATGCGGCTGAAGATCATCGCGGGAAACCTCGCAGTCGTGCTGGTGCTGGGCCTCGGCGCCTTCTTGTTCGTGGGGGACCAGCTCAGGACCACGCTGCTCGGCCGCCTCGAGGGCAAGCTCGGGTCCGACCGCGAGCTGTTCGAGCGCTCGTTTCGTTTGTCCGCGCTGGAGTTCGTGGACCTGGTGACGCAGCGCGCTTCGGAGCGCCAGATGCGCGACGTGTTCGGCGGGCTGGATCAGGACAGCCGGCGGACGCGCGCCTACGAAGCAGCTGAGGGGACCGCGGCCTGGCTCGCCGACCCGGCGCGTGGCGAGCGTGGGGGCCCCGACATCGTGGTGGTGGTGGACGAGACCGGCAAGGCGCTGGCCCGCAACGGTGCTCGCAACGTCATGTTTGGCCAGTCCCTCACCCCTGAGATTCCGCGCCTGGCCGGACTGCTCGCCGACGGTCGTTCCATCCATGACGTGTGGCTGGAACAGCAGGAGAAGAAAGTCCTGCAGATGGCGGCCGCGGCGATCCGCGGGGACTCGGGCGCCATCCTGGGGGCCCTGGTCGTGGGCTACGACCTGAGCAATGGCGTGGCCAAGCGCGCGGGTGGGATGCTCGGACGCGACATCGCGTTCTTGGTCGACGGCAAGGTCTACAGCTCGTCGCTCGAAGGCGATGCGATGCGGGATCTGCGCGGCTTCCTGTTTGGGCCGCACGCGACCGAGACCAACGGCGTGCTCGGCGGACAGGCTTCCGCGAGCCAGCTCTGGCGCGCCACGTTCAACAACCAGGAGTACAGCGGAGTCACCGCGCACCTGCCGATGACCCCCGCGCATCCGGTAGCGTTCGCCGTGCTCGGCAACCGCAGCGCTCAGCTCGAGATCGCGTCGGTCGTGAACGTGATCTTGGTGCTCACGGTGCTCGGAGCCGTGCTCGTCATCCTGTACGGCTTCGTGATCGGCGGCACCATCATGGGCCCGATCGAGGAGATCGAAGAAGGCGTGCTCGCCGTCATCAACGGCAAGACCGACTTGCGCCTCGAGATCGAGAGCCCCGAGCTCGGGGGCCTCGCGTTTCGCATCAACCAGCTGCTGAACGTCCTGACCGGCACAGAAGAACAGAGCGTCGACGAAGAGGGCCGGATGTCGTCGCTCGCCCCGTCGGCCAAGAACTGGGGCGATGCGGAGTTCGCGGACGCCGCCCCAGGCGCGGCCAAAGCGGCCGCCGCTGGCAACCCCGACGATCCCATCGACGATCCAGGGCTTTCGAGCAGGCTCGGCACAGAGGATCAAGCGGCGTACGAACGGCGTCTGTACAACGAGTACGCCGCGGCCAAGCAAGCGCTCGGCGAGAGCGTAGCCAACATCCCGCAGGACCGCTTCCACCAGCGCCTCGCGGGACGCGCCACGGCGCTCGCTCAGAAGCACGGTTGCCGCATCGTGCGCTTCCAGGTAGAAACCCGTGCCGGCCAAGTTGTGCTGCGCCCCGTGTTGATCCGCTGAGCGCCAACCGGACCGGTCAGGTCGCATCGAGTCATGGCGCTCTTCGGTTTGCTCGGCAAGAAGTCTTCGCAGCTCGAGAAGCAGGCCGAGCGCGCGACCAACCGACGCGCGCAGGCCATCGACCGGTGGGAGGCGATTCAAGCGCTCGTGAAGATGGGGAGCGAAGAGGCGGTCGCCGCATTGCTGCCGCGCTTCACCTTCTACGTGGACCCGAGCATCACCGACCAAGAGGAGAAGGACGCGGCGTTCGAGGGCATCGTCGCGGCAGGGGAAGCCGCGGTCGGCCCGGTCACCGCTTTCATGCGCAAGGCCGAGTCCCTGAGCTGGTCCGTGAGGATGCTCGAGCGCTTGGTCGATCCCTCTGCGGTGATCGAGAAGCTCCTACAGCTGCTGGCCGAGATGGACACGGAGTACGAGCGCGATCCGCAGCGCAAGATCCAGACCCTGGTCGTGCTCGAAGAACGTCCGGGTCCGCGAACTGCGCAGGCGGTGGCGCGCTTCTTGGAGGACGCGAACGAGACCGTGCGCTTCCACGCGGCTGGGGCACTGCTTGCCCAAGCCGACGCCGCAGGCCACCGAGACGCGCTCTTGCGCTGCTTCTGCGCCGAGGAGAGCGTGCGCGTGCGCAACCGCATCCTCGACGGCTTCGCCGCCGCAGGCTGGGACGTCGGCGACCTGGCGACCCAGGTCAAGGCGCGCCTGCCCGGCGGCTACACGCTCGACGCCAAAGGCATTCCGCGCCGCGCCTGAAGTTCGTTCATGACCGGGAGGGGCACGCGCCCCTCCCGCCCGTCGAGCAAAGCTCGCCGGGGCCCACCCTCCCGCGAGGTTCGCTCCGCTCGCTCGCGCCGCAGGTGGCGAGAATTCACTTCCGGCCTGCGGGGGGAAGGCCCGCACGGCGGGCGCGTCGCCCTACTTCTTCTTGGTCGAGGCGCCGACCGACTTGGCGGCGGACGGCGAGCTGGACTCCGGCTTGGGCGACCCTTGTTCTTCCTCGCCCTGGCTGCGGCCTGGCTCGGTCGGAAGGTAGAACGCAAAGCCCAGCGTGAGCATGTGGTTGAAGTGGCTCAGCCGGTCCTTGGAATCGATGCGGTTGTCCGGATAGTCGCCCCGCGAGTCGCCCGATTCGTCGGTTCCCGAGGTGTTCCACGCGAAGGGCATCGCGCGCCACTCGATCGTCATTGCCAGGAAGTCCGACATGAACAGCGAGAGTCCCACGCCGAAGGTCGGAGCGATCGTCGTACGGTTCGTCCGTTGGGCGTTGCCAGCGCCATCGACCACGGTGGTCCTGAAGCAGGTTATCTCCGCGCCGAGGTTCGCACCGTTGGTGCCGGCCATGTTCGCGCAGGCTTGGTAGGTGCCTGCGCCCACGTCCTTGCGTTCTTCGAGGCCGACGAAGGCCACGCCACCGACGATGTAGAAGTCGGTGTCCACGAAGAGCTTCTCGAAGATACCCAGCTTGCCGCGCAGCGGAATGAACGCGACCTGAGGCGCTGCCATCCAATTGATGTGCGCGATCTGTTTGCTGAAGAGCGACGGGACCGGCAGGCTCAACACGTTCACGGCGTTGGTCTGGCCCTTGCTGCCGACTTGGTCGGTGAGATTGGTGTCGATGTGCACCGGCGCGAAGCCGCCCCACAAGCCGACGCCCAACCAGTCAGTCGGATGGAACATCAACTGGCCGCCGAACAGCAGCGAGCGCGAGTACTCGTCCTGCAGCGTGTAAGTCGCGTGCAGTTGGATCTGGAAGCGCATCTGGCGATAGATGCGCAGCCCAATCACCGCCGGCGCTCCCGCCAAAGGGCCCTTGACCTGGACTTCTTGCGCCTGTGCCGAAGGCACGAGCGGAGCGGCCAGGCCGAACAGCGCCACCGCCAACGTGATCACCAAACGATTTGCAGTCCTCATCACTGGCATCCATCCGTCGGTCGTCACTTGGGGTACCGGTAATCGAAGGTGAAGGGGAAGAACAGCGTGATGCCGGTGTGGGCCATCACGTTATTGGTGAGCGTCGCGTTCTGATCGGTCCACGTGGCCGGATTCTCGCGCGCCTTGCCCAGCTCGACGTTCAAGTTCTCGAGCTTCTCTAGGTACATGTAGTCGCGCAGCTCGCCGAAGATCGCGAAGTAGCGGGTCACGAACACACGCAAGCCGATGCCCACGTTGAACGCCACGCGCCAGTCGAAGTCGTACTGGCGCACGGCGGGGTCGATCTGGGCGACCGGTCGAGTGCGCATCATGCCGACGCCGCCGACCAGATAGGAGTCCCACTGGAAGATGGACGAGTTGAACATCTCGAACTTGCCGTAGATGGGCACGTAGGTGAAGTTCAGGTGCGCGCCGAGCTGATACTCGGTGATCGGCACCGCCAAACGCGTCGAGCGCCGCACGCTCAAGTTGAGATCAGACTCGCTCTCGAAGCCTTGGTGCCAGAGGAAGCTGGCGCCGATGGCGAGCACGTTCGAGACCCAGTAGTTCAGACCGACCGCGAGCGCGGGGTGCGAGACGAACTGGTCGTTGACCGTGAATGCCATCGAGGGCGCGAGCTCGAAGCGACCGCTGCGCACGACGTACATGCGCTGAACGGCGTAGATCTCTTCGGCGATCTCCTTCTGCTGCTCCTCGCCCTGAACCTTCTCCAGCTTGGGGCCGCCGCCCGACGTGAGCTCATCGAGGA
>JBIOJD010000139.1:0-9308 GCA_044450485.1 Polyangiales bacterium
CGACCATTTGGAGGTGGGCGCGCGTTGAGCCCGGGCGACTGGGAGGACGACATGGCCAAGCGGGTACGGTGGGTGTGGGCTGCGGTGCTGCTCGGGGGATTGCTGCACGGCTGCAGCAAGGCGAATGATACGAGCGCGGCAGGCACAGGCGGAAGCGCAGCGGGCGGCGCGCTCGCCGGAAGCGGGGCGGGAACGTCGGTCGGTGGGACGAGCGCCGGCGCTGCAGCCAGCGGTGGCACTGCCGCGAGCGGCCCAGTCGGCAACCACACCGGCAGTGGAGGTGCGACCGGCACAGGCGGCGCCAGCAGCGGATCCGGCGGTGCTGCATCGGGCGCGGGCGGCCGACCCGCGAACGGCGGCAGCGGCGGGACAAGCGCGAACGGCGGCGCCGGTGGCGCACAGAGCGGCAGCGGCGGATCCGCCTCCGGCACCGGCGGTGCAAGCACCGGCACGGGCGGAACCGGCGGCAGCGGAACCGGCACGGGCGGCACTGCGAGCTCGGGCGCGTGCGGAAGTCGCGGGCTGGCTCCGTGCCCGAAGGACGAATTCTGCAACTACCCGCTGTCGGCGATGTGCGGCGCGACCGACGCTCCCGGCACGTGCATGTCACAGCCCCAGATCTGCACTGACATCTACGCACCCGTCTGCGGCTGCGACAGCAAGACCTACGCGAGCGACTGCACCGCAAATAGCATGGGCGTCTCGGTCAAACACACCGGCCCTTGTTGAGGCGAGCCTCGCGCGAGATGGCCGTGAGCCCCAGGGCTAAGGCCGACGTCTCGGCACCGCCGCCTGGAGAGGCAACAAACCCCCTGCAGACCCCGAGTGCTGCGATCTGCACAGTAGAGCTCCGGGTTCCGCGCTGCGCTGCGACGCTTCCGACTGTCCTCTCACCTTCACATCCGGTATAGATCATCGAGATTGCGCTTGGTGTCCGTGGGCTTCGAGGTAGGTGTGTGCAGGTCGTCGCGGCTTGGACGAGGGGACGCTTGAGCCGAGTCCGTTCGGCTTCCGGCTTGGGGCTCATGCTGGCGATGGCGCTCGCCGGTTGCCTTGCGGACACGAGCGGGCGGGACCCGACGAGCACCGTGGGGCAACCGACAGGCACCGCGAGCGAAGACGGCGGTACACCCAAAGGCAGCGGCGGCACCGCGAGCGGCGGCGGGGGCAGCACACCCGTCTCGTCGGGCGGCAGCAGCGGAATGACCGGCATGGGCGGTGGCCCCGCTGCGGGCAGTGGCGGCAGCCCCGGCCAACCCGACGGCGGCATGCCGATCGCAACCGGCGGCTTCGACGCGGGCACCGATCCGAATCGCAACGCCGTGATGCCCGGCGGCATCTGCGAGCGCGTCTCGACCATTCAATGCGCAGGCGAGGCCGCGTGTTGCACGAACCCCGGTCGCACCTTCGACGCGTGCAAGTCCGCGCAGCTCGGCAGCTGCATGAGCGACCTGATGGCCGACCAAATCGCGGGCCAAGCGCCCGCGGGCTTCGACGCGACGCAAGCCAAGGCCGTGTTCACGCAGCTCGAAACGCTGACGGCGAATTGCGACCCGAGCGTAGTCGCGTTTTCGCTGGCTCCGAACGGCTTCCGCAGCATCTTCAAGGGCACCGTGGCGCCGGGGGGAAACTGCAAGCCGGCGAACGTGACCGACAAGGCGATGGCCGGCGGCGCGCTCGCGTCTTGCACGATGTCCGACGGGTACGCCTGCATGCCGACCCTGATCAACTGGAACTGCAACGCGCACGCGGCCTCGGGCGGCAAGTGCTTCACCGACATCAATTGCAAGGACGGGCTCTTCTGTGACAACCCCAACTTGGACATCTCGGGCTCGACGTGCATGACGCGCAAGGTAACCGGCGCTGGCTGCGTGAACCAGAACGAGTGCCAAAGCCTGTTCTGCAAGAAGAGCGTGTGCGTGGCCGCCGACAAGGAAGTCGCCTACTGCTTGCAATGAGCCGCGGGGCAGCGCGCTGCCGCGCTCACAGACGTCCGAGCACGCGCAGCTTCGCGGCCTTGGCGCGCGAGCGCTCGGCGGAGAGCAGCGCCGCGTAGTCGAGCCGCGCGGGTGCTGCCTTCGTGACGGGCTCGATGCGCACCCGGCCGAGCGCGTCGCCGAACGCGCGCAACACAGGCGTAGCACTGGCGTACTCCATGTCCCCGAGCCCTTCGAGCGCGCCCCGAATGCGCCCGGCGGCTTGCGGGCCGAGCTGTCCGCGCCGAGCGAGCTCGAGATAGCTCGCGCACAACGCGTCAGGACTGAACGCTTGATCGATCACCAGCTCGGCAGCGACGCGCAACGCGGCCCTGGCATCGATCGCGCCGACGTCGACGAGCGCCAGCGCAGGTTGAAAGTAGTTGTAGAACGGGCACACCCGCGGGCCATACGCCTCGAACACGTCGAGCGAGGAGATGCGGTCGAGGTGGATGAAGATGCGGCGGCAGTGGTCGCGCTTCGGCAAGCGCGCCACCAGATCGAGCAGGCGCGGCACCTCGTCGGGCGTGACCGCAGCTTGGCGCAAAACCGAGAGCAACGCCTCGGCGCCGACGCGTCCGGCGCACAGATCGGCGTAGAGCGAGTAGATGAACGCGTCGGTCTCCGCGTCGTCGCCGAACAGGATCTCGTCGAGCTCGGGCGCGAGCGGCTCGCGCGATGCGAGCATGGCCGAGAGTTTGAACCCGACCTGATCGCGCAGAAACCCAAAATGCCCTCGAAGGAGGTTGCGCAAGCTCGGCTTGAGCGTGAAGCCGTCCCAATGGATGCCGTCGAGCCGCAGCTTGGCTTCGAGCACGCGCCGCATCTGCTCCGGGCTGCCAGATAGAATGTAGATGCCGGCCGGCCCGGCCGCCCGGAGCTCGCGCAGCAGCGCGGCCGCGCCCGGCACCGTACGCTTGTCGGCGGCGCGCTCGACCGCACGGCGCAGCAAGTCCTTGAGCGTGTCGAAGTCGGTGCGCAGGTACGTCTTGTCGAGGTCCCAGCGGTAGACCAGGCGACGGCGGTCGATCGGCCCGGCGGGGCCCACAGCGTCGGCTGTCACGAAACAAGCGTAGCACGCGAGATCGCGGCCATCGGCATTCCGCGCGCAGGACGAAGTCCGCAGGCACTGTCGCACGGCGCGCCCGCTCGCTATGGTTGCGCGCATGTCCGCCGCCGACCCCCATGCGAGGGCCCAAGTGTTGCTGCTCGCCGCGCATCAGCTCGAGCTCGAGCCGCTCGCTGCGACGCTGGGCGCAACGCTCGATCGCGAGCTCGCCGGCCGAAGGGTCACGGCGGTCGCGGTGGGCGTGGGCATGACGCTCGCGGGCGCGGGCGCGATGCGCGCGCTGCTGCAGTGGCGGCCCGAGCAGGCGATCTTGCTCGGCAGCTACGGGATCTATCCCGGTCGAGGTGAGCTCGTCCCCGGACGTCTGCTGGTGCCGACCGAGCTGTGCGCGCTCGACGCGTCGGTGCTGGCGGGCCATGCCGCGTTTCCCGAGCCCATGCCGACGTCGGTCGTGACCGATGCCGGGCTGCAGACCGCACTGTGCGCGCTCTGCAGCGACGCGCTGAGCGGCGCCCTCGGCACGACGCTCGCGATCACCACCGACGACGCGCTCGCGGCGGAGCTCGGACAGCGTTCGGGCTGCGCCGGCGAGAACCTCGAGGCACTTGCGGTCGGGCTCGCATGCAAGAGCGCAGGCGTGCCCTTCGCGGCCGTGCTCGGCTGCACGAACGAGGTCGGCGCGCGCGGGCGCCGTCAATGGCGAGAGCACCACGCGCTCGCGGCCCAAACATCGACTGCGTGCGTGGTCCGCTGGTTGCTCGGTGGTTAGACCACGCGCCGCTCGATCACGGTAGCGAGCTCGGCGAAGCTCTTCACGCCGCGCAGCTCGTAGTCGGGAATCTCGACGTCGAGCTCGCGCTCGAGCTCGCTCAGCAGCTCGAGCACCTGAACGCTGTCAATGCCGAGGCTCTCGAACACGTCGGAGTCGGGTCGCAGGCTGTGCGGGTCGATCTTGAACCGCTGCGCAGCCAGTGCGATCACGCGCTCGACGATGCCGGTGGCCATGGCGTGGCATCGGACCAGGCTCGCGTCCGCGCGTCAAGCCGGCCCGTTTGAATGAAATTTAGGCGGTTCTGGCTGAAAATGTGGGGTTTCCGGCTCTGAGCGACTCGAACAGGTCGGCTGTGCTTGACGCTAAAGCAGGGGCTTTGCTACGGCTGGGCTCACGACGAGGCACAAAGCGCGAAGGAGCTCGCAGATGACCATCGATTTTTCTTTTCCTCCCGAGGTCGAAGACGTCCGGCAGCGCGTGCGGACGTTCTTGAACGACGAGGTGCGGCCCAAGGAGAAGGCGCTCGACGGCGACGACCGACGCAACATGCTGGGGATCATCATCGAGCTGCGACAGAAGGCACAGAAGGAAGGCCTCTGGATGCCGCACATGCCGCGTGACTGGGGCGGCATGGGCCTCGGTCCGACCGCGCAAGCCGCCGTCAGCGCCGAGTGCGCGCGCACGCGCCTCGGCTCGTTCATTCTCAATTGCCAAGCGCCCGACGAAGGCAACATGCACACGCTGCTGCACTTCGGGACCGACGAACAGAAGAAGAAGTACCTGAAGCCGCTGTGCCAGGGCATCCAGCGCTCATGCTTCGCCATGACGGAGCCCGAGGTCGCCGGCTCCGACCCGACGCTGATTCAGACCACCGCCGTGCGCGATGGCAAGGAGTGGGTGATCAACGGCCACAAGTGGTTCATCTCCGGCGCGCGCGGCGCGCACTTCGCGATCCTGATCGCGCGCACCAACCCCGACGCCGAGATCGCGCAGGAGCGCAACACTGCGTTCATCGTCGAGTCCGCCTGGAACGGTTGGAACATCGTGCGCGACGTCGAAACCATGGCCGGCAGCCACAATCACTGCGAGATCCGCATCGAGGGCTTGCGCGTGCCGGACGAGAACATCCTCGGCCGCCTCGGCGGCGGTCACGAGCTCGGACAAGTGCGGCTCGGACCTGCGCGGCTCGCGCACTGCATGCGCTGGCTGGGTCAGATCGAGATCGCGCTCGACATGATGATCGACCGCGCACAGAAGCGTTACTCGCACGGCTCGCTCTTGTCGGAGAAGCAAGCGATCCAGTGGATGATCGCAGAGAGCGGGATGGAGCTGTACGCGGCCAAGCTGATGGTGCTGCACGCCGCCTACAAGATCGAGCAGAAGGTCGACTTCAAAGCCGAGGTCAGCTACGCCAAGCATCACGTTGCCAACACGCTGTGGCGCGTGCTCGACCGCGCAGTCCAGGTGCACGGCGCGCTCGGCTACTCCAAGGACACGCCTCTCTCCGGCATGCTCGCGCAAGCGCGCTGGGCCCGCCTCGCGGACGGCGCCGACGAGATCCACATGATGCGCGTCGCGCAGCTCCTGATGCGCGCGTACAGCGAGACCGGCTCGAGCCGCACAGCGACCGGCGACCTGCCGATCTGACGCACCCGCAAGAGCCCAGCGCAGACCAGCGCGCTCGCGCTGCGGGTTGCATCTGACGAGGCCGCGCGGGGCGCGCAAGAAGATCACGCGCGGGCTTGGTGCAGCGTGATCGGAAGCACTCGAGCGAAGTGCTCGAAGTCGGCGCCGGTCGTAAAGATCGAGAGCTGCAGTCGTGCGGCGACGGCACACATCAAGAAGTCCGTGTTGGAGCCTTGGATCCCCTTCTCGCGACATCGATTGAACAGGGTGGCGGCTTCCTCGTAGTCGGTCGAAGTGATCTCCGCATCCGGAAACGCCCGCAGATGTTCGCGCAACCGATCGAAGTGCGGGCGCTCGCGGATGCCCGACAAGATCTCCTGCCGTACTGGGCCGATCATGATGACACGACCGTCCTGGACCAAGGAGGCGAGCTCGGTCGAGAGGACCGCGCTCGCCGCGCTCGGCCGACGGCGCAACACGAGGGACCAAACCACCGTGTCCACGAGGACCTTCATGAGCGGCGGCGCTGCCTCTTGTAGTCGTACTTGGGATCGAACTCGACGGTTCCGAAGAGTTTGAGGATCTTCGCCTGCTTGCGGTGCTGAATGTACTCCTGCAGCGCTTCGGTGACGGTCGCCTTCTTGGTGCGTTGACCACCTATCCGCTGGGCTTCTTCGAGCAAGCGGTCATCGATGGCGAGGTTGGTAGGCATAGGGAGATTCTACACACTCCTATGTGTGGCGCAACGTGTGGAACCCAAGGATGCCCGGACGCCTGCGGGCGCCGGGGGGCCGCGGGCTAGGCTGGGGCGGCGCGGGCCTTGCAGCTGACCGCCAGGTCCGTTAGGCAGACGGAAGACCACCGCTGGCGATAGGACCGTATGCGGTCAGACCGTAGGAGGTCCGTTGCGGCTGAACGTTGGGTTCAGAAGTTGATGGAGACTGCGGAGGCTGCCGGCCACACGCCGCCTGCGGGCGCCTTGAAGCCGAAGGCCAAATCCGCTACGCGAACTTCTCGCAGTGCGTCGACTCTGAAACGAGGTGTCACATGAAAGGAACCCTATTCGTCGTTACGCTCTGGGTGGCGATGGCCGGTACTCCGGTGCGAGGTGAGCCTGACGCGTCGGTTTCGAATGGAACGGCTGCTGCGTCTGCGTGGCTCGCGCTCACCGACTCCAGCAAGTTCGCCGAAAGCTGGGACGCCGCCTCGTCGCTGTTTCGTGCGGCTGTGACCAGAGCGGATTGGGTGAAGGCCGTGACGGCAACGCGGACGCCTCTTGGCGCGCTTCGAGCTCGAAAGCTCAAGTCCGCGACCGTTGCGCACCAGCTTCCGGGCGCCCCCGACGGCGACTACGTGATCATCCAGTACCAGACCGTGTTCGAGCACAAGGCGTCAGCAATCGAGACCGTGACGCCAATGAAAGAGAAGGACGGGACATGGCGGGTCTCGGGCTACTTCATCAAGTAGGCAGATGGACGCTAGGTTGCCGTCACGTCTTGCAGCCAGGCCACGACGTCACGCGTGACCTCGTCGCGGTTGGTCTCGTTGAGCATCTCGTGCCGACCGCCGGCGTAATAGCGCGTGTCGATGCGGCGCACCCCTGCCGCACGCCAGCGCCGTTCGAGCAAGCGTAGCCCTTCCAGCTTGCGGTTGATCGGGTCCTCGTCGCCTGAAACCAGCAGCACGGGCAGGTCAGACCGGATCCGGCGCAGCGCTGCGGGATCGCCCAGGCGTCCTGCATCGAAGCGGGGACCCGGTCTGCGTCCCCGCTGCGTTTCGAATCCGCACAACGGATCAGCGATGTACGCGTCGACCTCGACAGGATCGCGGCTCAGCCAGTCGTATGGCGTGCGCGCTGGCTCGAATGGAGCGTTGGGGGCGAACGGTGCGGGTGCCGCGCCGGCTTGCGGCGGCTCCCAAGCCGTCGAGCCCGAAAGCACGAGCGCGGCGATCGCCGCTGAACCGTCGGGGCAATACTGCTGCGCCGCAAACGAGCCCATGCTGTGGCCGAAGAGCACCACGGGTACGCCTGCATGCACCGCACGCGTGTGGTCGATGAGCTGGCCGAGATCCGCGACCAGCGCGTCCCAACCGCCCTCGCCCATGTCGCCGAGACCCCCAGCACCGAGCGAGCGACCGTGGCCACGGTGGTCGAGCGCGCGGGCTTCGTAGCCGCCCAGATTGAGCGCGCGCGCAAAGCGCTCGTAGCGCAAGGCATGCTCGGCTGCACCGTGCGCGATCACGACGACTGCGCGCGGTGCTCGAGGCGCGCGCCACGCGTAGGCCTGAAGCATCATCCCGTCGACCGCGGAGCTGAGCTGGTATGTCTGGTCCGGCATGTGCGCGCTCCGCTCGACCTCTTCGTACCCTCACACCCGATGCACACAGTCAGGGGATCGCCGTGACCGGAGTCTGACCTCGCGGGCCCGATTCTTGCAACTACACACGGTCATGGCACACCACGCCGGAAATACCGCTCCTGCGGCGCAGCCCGTGCGAGGGCCGCGAAAATCCTGCGTTCGGGACCTGCGCGAGGAGGCTCGCACAGGAGCTCGTGGGTTGCCGCGGCCCAGTGGCGCCACGACTGTGCAGCATCACCACACCCGCGCTACGAGCGTCACGCTCGATGCGGCGGACCTCGATGCGCTGCTGGCGCTGCTCCAGGCAGAGGACCCGGCTGAGGCGCAACGCTGCGCCTCGAATCTGGGCGCGCTGCTCGGCTCCGAGCGTTCGCGTTTCGAGCCGCACATCGACGCGCTGCTCGCCCGCGCGGACGAGCTGCAACGGGTCACGCGACTGGCCGTGACCGATCCTTTGACAGGCGTGGCGAACCGCCGGGCGTTCGGCGAAACCCTGCGACGAGAGCTGGCTCGGGCCCATCGATCGCGCAAGCCGCTCGCCGTGCTGATGTTCGACATCGACGACTTCAAGCTGATCAACGACACGCTCAGCCACGCCGCGGGCGACCAAGCGCTGCGCGTCGTGGCGCGCACTGCGCGGCAGCTCACGCGCGAAGGCGACCTCGTGGCGCGGGTCGGCGGAGACGAGTTCGCCGTCATGTTGCCCGAGACGGGGACCGAGGAGGCACGCGCCATCGGTGAGCGCATCCGCGCTCGCCTCGCGAGCGAGAGCGCGCACGGATCTCCGCTGCGCGTGAGCTTGGGCCTCGCCTCGGAGTACCCGCCGCCCGCGAGCGCGCTGACCTTGCTGGCAGCGGCCGACGCTGACCTCTACCGCGACAAGGCCGTGCGCAAATCGCTCGCGCCCGCGCCAGTGAGAGCAGCTCGCGCGGCCACGACCGCAGCAAAGTAGCGGGGCGCACGGCCGACCGGCCATCCGCGTCGATTGGGTGTATGGTGACGGCGAGCCGCAGCACCACCAAGGAAGGCCCACCATGACTCTGTGCCCAATCGCAATCGCAGTGGGTTGCAAGAAGTGCCCGGCATTCGCCGTGTGCCCGCTGAAGACCGTCATCGGCGACCAGAAAAAGGACGCTTCGTCGGAAGCGCATTCCAAAGGCGCCGACCCAGGGGCGAAGTAGCGCTGCGGTCGTCTTTTCGCTGCACGCTCACGCCCACTCCGTAGTCGGCTACGTCCCGGATGCCTGGACGGCTTCTGGGGCTCGGAGCTCGGGAGCGGGCCGGGCAGCTTGCACTTGCGGCGGTTGAGGCAAGACCACACGCTCACTCTGCGCCGCGCAAGCTGCCCTCGCAGGAGCGTGCCAAGCGAGTCGTGGATCGGATGCGCTTGGCACGCTCCTACGCCCGCTCCCGAGCTCCGAGCCCCAGAAGCCGTCCAGGCATCCGGGACGTAGCCGACTACGGAGTGGGCGTGAGCGTGCAGCGAAAAGACGACCGCAGCGCTA
>JBIOJD010000140.1:0-9283 GCA_044450485.1 Polyangiales bacterium
GCCGATGACCGTGCCAGAAACACCCGTGTACGAACACCGCCCACCCTCGTCGTGTGTTTGCCAGATCGGGGCGGCCCGGAAGCTCAGCAGGACAGATCCTGAACCGGAGGCCGGCGCGGGCCAGCAGCTTGCGAACCCGCACCTCAGGCGCGGTGTCGCGCTGCCGGATCCTGCGCATGCGATCGCGGGTCGCGGGGTCAGTCACGGGCGCACACGTTAGCGCAATCGCTCAACGAGTTCCGCAACCCTCAGGGCAAACGACGCTTCAGCGGCCGAGTCGGCATCACGGATAAGGAAAGTGCGCCCTGTCACCATTCGTGCCGGTTTCTGCGTTCTTGCGCGATGGACTCGGACTCACAACGGAACGCCAGATGGAATGGAACTCGACACGGCGCGATCAACTTCCTAACCTCGCGATCAGTTTATTCAGTAACCTGGTGTCGCTGTGGTCGCCTCAACCGACTATCCCTCTTGGTTCTACTACCCCGCGAGAGAGCGGCCTCCGCCGTGGGCTCTCGATTTCGTATCTGCAGTGGCCAGCGTTCACCCTGCGATCGACACACGCGAGCACCAGTTGACCAGCGATGTTGCGCTTCTCGCGTTGGAGCCAGGTCTGCGAGCCCTTGGCTACGAAGTGGAGGCATCGAAAAGTCGGCGCGATCGGATCCGACGCCCGGTCTTATTCGGTGAAAACGGAGTCGAAGTGCTCACCTGGGAAGTCGACGCCGTGCACGACTCGCTTGGAGTCGTCGTTGAGGTCGAAGCTGGTCGCGGGGCGCGGAGCAATGCGGTCTATCGCGACCTGATCCGCACCTCGCTCATCGTGAACGTGCGGTACCTAGCGCTTGGGGTGCAGCTTGCCTATCGCCACAATGCAGCTGGCGGACCCGTCACGGTGCATAGCTACAGCGAAACGAAGAGCCTCCTCGACGCCATCTACGCGAGCGGGAGATTGCAATTGCCGTTTCAGGGCGTGCTTCTGTTCGGCTATTGACGTGCGCACGTGCAAGGCAGTGGCATCTCCTCATTGGCAGACCTTCGTGCCGCTCGTCGGGCAGGTGGTGAAGCCTGACTGCGGGCAGTCGGGGTTGAGGGCGCAGGAGTACGTGCACTTCCCGTCGGCCGCCCCGTTGGTTGCATCGCCGCAGATTCCATCGGCTAGATCGCTCTCACCGCAGTCAGTGCTGAGCACACAACTCTTGCCTCCGCTTCCACCCTGGGCCGTTCCGGCCGCTATGCCTGCGCAGGTCGTCGTCGATGGCGGCAGGCAGTAGGTGGAACTGGCGTCGTCGATGCTCGCCTTGGTCACTGCGTTGCTGTACGGGCGATATGCAGCGTGCGTGCCGTCCGCACACGCGCCGGTCTGACCACGGTCATAGAAGCAATACGGCCCGAGGTGGTGCGTGCTGTCGAAGTCGTGGACCACGCAGCGGGCACCGCTAACGCACTCACCGTCAGTCACGCACGGGGCGCACGGCAGCAGCGACTGGTACGGCGTGCTCGTGCACGTGTCGTCGGCACGCTTGCACGCGTTGGCGCTGCACGCGGTGCGTTTGGTCGGGGTGCACTGGACGCACTTTCCGTGCATGGGAGCAGCCGACTCGGTCTCGCAGACCGTGGTGCCAGCGCGGTCGGTGCACGCGTTGTCGCTGGTGCAGGCTTGGCAGGTGCGGCCGGCGCACTCGGGGCTCGCGGCGGTCGTGCAGTCGGCGTGCACGGTGCACTGGACGCATTGGCCGGCGCTGGCGGAGCTGGTTTGGGTGTCGCAGTGTGGGGTCGCGCTGCGGCTGGCGCAGGCTGAATCGCCTGTGCAGGCGCCGCAGGTGTGGTTGTTGCATTGCGGTTGCGTCGGGTCTTTGCAGTCGGCGTCGACCAGGCACTCGACGCAGCCGTGCGCGGTCGGCTCGCATAGCGGCTTGGATGTCGTGACGCAGTCGGTTTTGCCAAGGCACTCCACGCACGCATTCACGCCCGCGCTCGTATCGCACTCTGGCGTGCCGCCGCTGCAGTCGGTCTTGCCCAGGCACTGCACACAGGTGTGCGTGGCGGGCTCGCAGCGGGTGAGATTGGCTTTCTGGCAGTCATCGTTGCCGCCGCATTGCTCGCAGCTGCCTGCTACGCATACAGGTTTGTCGCTCGGGCACTCCATGCCGCAGGGGCCGGCGTCTTTGCCGGCGTCCATGCCGGATCCACCCGTGCCGCCAGCGCCGCCGCTGCCTGCTCCACCTCCGCTCGTACCACCCCCGCCGGTGCCGGAGCTTCCGGAGGCGCCGCCCTTGCCTCCGTTACCGCTGCCGCTGCCGCCGTTCGCTCCGCCCGTGGCGGTCGAGCCCGCGTCGGAGTTCTTGCACGCAGCAGCGGGGCTGCTTCCCTTGCACTGTTCGCAGTGGGGATCCAAGAGCTTGCCGGTACACGCGGCGCAGTTGTGGCTCCAACTGTCGCCTTCGCAGAGGTCGACGGTTTTGGTGGGGGTGATGTTGCTGCACGCGGCGGCGAGGAGCAGGGCGAGGGTTGCGAGGCGAGGGGTCATGATCGTTCCTCAGAATGTGCCGCGAAGCTCGATCGCGCCGGGACCTGCTGAGAATGCGAGGGGTTCGGTGGGGGCGTCGGGCTGACCGAGCAGATACCACACGGCGGCGCCGGCGATAGCGCCGACGCCGACGACGCCGAAGATGGCGGCGGGGGCGGCGTTGACTTGGCTTTTCTTGGTGCAGGCGCCGCTGGGCTCGCGGCGTTCGCAGCCGCTGCTGGCGAGGGCGATGACGTCGTAGGCGACGATGGCGAGGCCGACGCCGCCGAGGATGAGGGGGCCGACGATGGAGGCGGTGTTTCGGCTTTCGTGGCCTTCGGGGGTGGGTGCGTTGGCGGCGACGGCGGCGGCGGAGACGTCGGCTTGGACGGCGAGGTCGACGTCGATTTCGATTTGGCGGGCGGCGTGGGGCGGGACGTCGACGCTTTGGACGTGGGGGCGGCGGCCTTCGAAGCGGACTTCGAGGGTGTGGCGGCCGGAGGTGATGGGCGCGCGGTAGGGGGCGCTGCCGGCGAGCTTTCCGTCGAGGAGGATTTGCGAGCCTTCGGGGTTGGCGTGGACGCGAAGCCAGGGGCCGGGGCCGAGGAGTTGGAGCGCGCGGGCGTCGAGCAGGGCTTGTTTGGTGGCGGCGGCGAGGTCGGCGTCTTCGACGCGGGCTTTGCCGGGGTAGCGATCGCCGCGGCGGTCGGCGAGGGTGACGTAGACGGCGTTTGGGGTTGCGGGCTGGCCGGCGCCCCAGACGGCGAGCGCGGCGGCGGCGTCGGCACCGGCGGCGCGCAGGAGCGCGGGGGCGCAGTCGAGGCTGGTGCAGTCGGCGACGGTGCTGTCGGTGGCGTGCGCGGTGGCTTCGGCGAGCGTGACGGTGCGAACGTTCTGCGCTGCGAGGGCTTGGGCAAGGACTTGTTGAGCGTCGCGGCGGGCGGTTGCTAGCGCGTCGTCGCCGCGCGGGGGCAAGAGGACGACGGTCTCGGCGCTCGCGGGTGCGGCGCGATACAGGAGGGCGAGCGACAGTACGACGAGGGCGAGAAGTCTCTGGCTCAAAGTTGGCCTCGCCAGGTGAGCTGGGCGCCGCCGCCGGATGGTGGCGGACCGAGCACGACGCCGGTATCGCGCTTGTCGACCCCGCCGCGCAACAAATAGACGACGGGAACGCTCAAGAGCGGGGCTGATGCGGCCAAGAGGTCGAGGCCGAAGCGCGTGGTGGCGAGCACGTCGCTGCATCGGCCCTGTTGATCGAAGGCGTTGCAGCTCGCGCCGCGGATCGTGAAAACCGCCCCGGCGATCGCGACTCCCGCGCCGATCCCCCCGACGACCCAGCCCCACACGGGCACGCGCGGCGACGAGGCAGGCGGCAAGAGCCACGGTTGCGCCGCGACGAGGAGCGCGGAAGCGCCCATCTGCACGGCGAACGGTACATAGGTGAAGTGATTGAGGCCCGGTAGCGAGACGCTGGCATCCGCGCCGGAATTGAGTCGATCGCGATAGGCTTGCTCGAGGCTGAGCTGATGACCAAAGAGCGCCCAGCCGGTAATCGCGGCGGCGCCGCCGACGATGGCGAGCGCGATGCCGAGCGGCCGAGACGGTGAGCTGTGCGCGCGTGGGCCGGTTGCGTCAGGAGTCGCTCCGGCTTCGACGTCGGCCTCTGAGGCTGCCTCGACGGGCGCGGCGGTCGGACCGGCTTGTACAGAGGTCAGCTTCGTGTTGGATGTGTCGCCGGGCGCGGCTGGAGCTGGCTGCGCGCTCGGCTCGACGGGCAAGACAGCGATCGCCTCGGGCGCGGCTACGGCGACTGGCGTGGGCTGCGTCAAGTCGAGCGAGCGGCCTTCGAGGAGCGCGCGCACGGCGGCTGCGAGCGCTGCAGCCTCGATCGCGCCCGCGCTGTCCAGGCGCACGCGCACGGTGGCGAGCGACTGGCCGTCCTTGACCCGGATGCGATCGATCTGCACCACGTCGCTCGCCTTGCCGTCGTCGCGCGCGACCGGCAGCAGCAGCGCGACTTCGCCTGCACCGATGACGCGGCCGATCTCGAGCGCGTCGGCGTAGGCGTGGTCGCGCTGGCTCTCGACAGCTTCGTAGCGCAGCGACACGTCGAGCGAGGTTTGCACCGCGGCGTCGAAGCGTGTGTCGATGCGCTTGACCACGCGTGCGCTGCCGATGGTCACGCGGTGCACGCGGCCGGCTCGGCCTTCCTCGCACTCGGCCTGCACGCGGTACTCGCCGGGGCTGAGCTGCGGCAGCTCGAGCGGCGCGGCGCCGAGGTGACGGCCGTTGACGTAGACGGCGCAGGTTTCGGGCAGGCTCTCGACACGAAGCGAACCGGGCTCGCGCTGGCGTAGCTCGGCCTCGGCCTCGGCCAGGATGCCGATGACCTCGGGTGGGTGCATGGTGCCGTCGGGCTCGATGTCGGGCACCAGGCGCCGGCATTGCAACGCTTGCTCGCGCGCGGCCTGGCGTTCGTTGCTCTGCAGGTGCGCGCGCACGAGGTAGAGGCAGGCGTCGAGAAGCTGTTGGGCTGCCAGTGATTCGCGGTTGAGGGACTCGAGCACTTTGTCTGCGCGTGTGAGCGCGCGCGTCACGTCTTGGCGGGCCTTGGCAGGAAGGCCGCTCGCGACGTGATAGAGCGCCATCTGCGCGTCGCGCGCGAGCGCATCGAGATCGCCGTGGCTGACCATCAGCGGCGCGGTCGAGCCGCGCTGCTCGAAGCGGCTGCGCGCGCGCTCGGGCGGGATGAGGCGCACGCTCGAACCGAGCGCATGCGCAAACTGCTGGCTGGCGCGGCGGGCGATGGGGGTGCCTTCACCCTCGTGCGCGACCGCCGAGGGAACGAGCAGCCACTCCGGCTGCTGTTGGGCGCGGGCGCTCGGAGGCGCGGTGGCAAACGCCGCGGTCACCGCGACCATGAAGAGTCCCAGCCAGGCCGGAACCCGCGCAGTGTTGCTTCGAGCCAAAAACATCGTCCCCCGTCATCGGCCGGAGCCGCGGCGGGTTGTTGCTAGCACGACCCCCATCCGTCGCGTACTGCACGCTTGACCAGGGCATGGACGCGGGCGCCAGATTATGATCGCGACGTGGGTGACGACGGTGCCGATGGCAACGACGCGGGTCTGAGCTTTGCGGCGCTGGCCGCGGCCATCGACAACGCCGGCATGGCTGTGTTCGTCACCGACGCGGAGCTGTCGGCCCCGGATCGCGTCAATCTCCTGTACTTGAGCCCGCGCGCCGAGAAGCTCTTCGGCTACACGATCGGGGAGCTGAGGCAGGCCACGGTCTGGGCCTTGCTGCCCAAAGACGAGGTGCCTCGGATCATGGAGGTGCTGCGCCATCGACTCGAGGGCGACGACACGCCGCAGCTGATCGAGAGCGTGTTTCTGCACCGCGACGGGCGGCGCATCCCGATCGAGATCTACACCACGCCGGTGACGCTGCGCGGCCGCGCCGCCAATGTGACCCTGATCTTCGACGTCTCGCACCGCAAGCGGGCCGAGGAGGCGCTACGGAGCTCCGAGGCCAACTTCCGCTCGGTGATCGAGAATGCGCCGGACGGGATCGTCATCTCGCGCTGGCCGATGATCGCGTTCGCGAACCCGGCTGCGGCGCGGCTGTTGGGCTTTCGCTCGCCCGAAGAGGCGCTCGGAGTGAGCCTCCTGACACGGATGCGGCCGATGGAGGCGGAGCTTGCCGGCCAGCGCGTAAAGCAGCGAATGCGCTCCGAAGCGATCGGCTCCTCGGCCGAGTACCACAGCCGCGACGCCGACGGGAACGATCGGACGGTCGAGGTGTCGGCGATCCCGATCGAGTACCAGGGCGCGCCGGCTATCCTCGGGTTCGCGCGCGACGTGACCGAGCGCAAAGCGATGGCTGCGCAGTTGCTCGAAGCCGACAAGCTGGCGGCGGTCGGAACGCTGGCGGCCGGCGTCGCGCACGAGATCAACAACCCGCTCGCGTACCTGTTGCTCAACCTCGAGTTCTTGATCCGCGAGCTGCCGAAGCTCGTGGGTGACGGCAGCAGGCTCGAGGGCATGCTCAAGCGGCTGCGCGAGACCAAGCACGGCGCCGAGCGGGTGAAGACCATCGTGCGCGACTTGCAGACGTTCACGCGCAAGCACGACAGCGTCTACGGCCCGGTCGACCTCGACGCGGCCGTCGAGGCCGCGCTGCACATGGCGCGCCACGAGATCAGACATCGCGCCGAGATCATCAAGCGCGTCGAGCCACTGCCGCCCGTGCACGGCAACGCCACGCGCTTCGAGCAACTGTTTCTCAACTTGCTGATCAACGCTGCGCATGCCGTGCAAGAGCTCGACCCCAAGCGCAACGTGATCGAGATCACGCTGCGGCGGGGCCCGTCCGAGACCGTGATCGCCACGGTGCGCGACAACGGCGTGGGCATGACCAAGGAAGTGCTCAAGCGCGTCTTCGACCCGTTCTTCACGACCAAGCAGACGGGCGTGGGCACGGGTCTCGGCTTGCCGATTTGCCACGGCATCGTCGGCGCTGCAGGGGGCGAGATTACGGTCGAGAGCGAGCCGGGCGTCGGGACGACCGTCACGGTGGTCCTGCGCGCACGCACGGGCGAGGCGCGTCCTGTGCGATTGCCCACGCCGGCGGCATTTCCAGCGGTGCGGCGCGGACGCGTGCTGCTGATCGACGACGAGCGTGCGGTGGTCGAGTCGCTTGCGGCCGCGCTCGGCAAGGACCACGAGGTGGTCACGGTCGGCAGCGCGGCGGCGGCGCGAAGCTTGCTCGAGGGCGACGACCGCTTCGACGTGGTGCTCTGCGATTTGGTGATGCCGGGCGAGACCGGCATGCAGCTCTTCGAGCACGTGCGGGCGAGCAAGCCCGTACTTGCGGCGCGCTTCGTGTTCATGAGCGGCGGTGCGTTCTTGCCCGAGGCCGACAAGTTCTTGCAGGCCGTCGACAACCCGCACATCGACAAACCCTTCGACGTCATCGCCATGCGCCGCCTCGTCGACCGCATGCTCGAGAAGGGGTAGAGCGCGTCAATCGATCGCGACCCAGGTTCCCGGATTCTCTTTGCTCGCGATGACGCCGTGCCAACCGGTCGGCAAGAGCGGCGTGCTCCAGCGGAAGAGCCAGCGCGCGTCGGCAGGCGCGAGGTTCACGCATCCGTGGCTGCGCACGTTGCCGAAGCGATCGTGCCAGAACGCGGCATGCAGCGCGTAGCTGCCCTGGAAGTACATGGTCCAGGGGACGTCCTCGATGCTGTAAGCCTCGTCGACCTCGGTCTTTTGCGCGGGCGGAGCGCTCGCGTCGGGCTTGTGGCCCGGGACGAGCCCGTCCATCGTGGCGGAGACGTGCTTGGCGTAGATGCGGTACACACCGCGCGGTGTGTCGAAGCCTTCTTTGCCGCTCGACACGAGCGTGGCGAATACGGCGCGGCCGCCTTCGTAGGCCACCAGCGTCTGGTGCTCGAGGTCGACCCGGATGAGGCGCGCGGCGCGCGGCACGAGCGGTGGTCGTGCGATGCGCTCGATCACGCGTAGCTGTGACGCGCTCACGAGCTCACCACCGCGCGTGAGCAAGAAGCTCTGGCCGCCTTGCTGCACCGTCTCGCCGGTCAAGGCCACGCTCGCGAAGCGCGCGAGCGTTCCTGCCGGCCGCAGCTCGCCGGTCGCTGGGTCCCGATTCAGCAGCTTGGCGCCTCCGCGGTAGACGATGCCTACTGGGAGGGCGTCTTCGCCGCGCAGCACGACGCCCGGAGCCGCAGGCACGTTCACGTCGCTGAGCGACGCGGCTTCGACATAGGCGCCGCGTACGGTGCGCGCGAACTTGCTCGCGTCGTCTACGGCTCCGCGATCGAGGCTGACGTAGAAGCCCGGTTCGATCGGCGCGCGCGCAAAGTCGGGTAGCCCGAGCTGGGCGGTCGCCGTCGGATCCGAGGCTGCGGCCGCGTGCAGCAGCGCGGGCGGCGCGTTCGACAGCAGCCGTTGCACGAAGGCTTCCTGCTCGGAGGTGGGCGCGCGCCAGTACTGCATCATCGCTCGCCCGGTGTTCTTGGCGTAGCGGTACGGCAGCGCGTCGTCGAGCTCGGGCGGCAGCGGCGCACCCTCGAACCCGAGCGGGCGCGCGGCGAGCGTGAAGCCGCGACCCGCGCACACGTAGCCCGAGGTCGCGAGCTCGTGCCAGCCGTGCTCACAACCGCGATTGCCGAGCGGGCGTGAAGCCCGCACCAACGCGCCGCGGCGAAGGTAACCGATGATTTCGCCGTGCTCGCTCGGCTCGGAATAAACCTGCGCGAGCACATGGAACGCGACACCGTAGAGCGGATAGCGCGAGTCGTAGCTGGAAGACAGATCGCGCTCGTCCGCAAGCTGCTCTGCGTTGGCGTCTGCAGGCAGGGCCGGTCTTGGGATGGCAGCGGGGGCGACCACCCGGGTGTCGACACGCGCGGGCAGAGATCTCAGCACCGCGGCGCTGGCTGCGTGCGACGGTCGCGCGAGCTCCGGCGAAGCGCCCCCGCAGCTCGACAGCGCAGACAAAGGCCAGGCAAGGCAAGCGCGCAGCAAGAGCGAACCGCCGCGCCGCGCCCGAGAGCGCCGCCTGACCGCCTTGTGCGCCATCTTCTCGATGTGCCTGCGGGCGTCCCCGAGGTCCAGAAAACAGCAGAGCTCAGGTCGGCCCGTGCACCGGGCAGCCCAGCACCACATCGACCCGGTCCCCGCGGTCCTTGCGCAGGGTGTCGCAGGCTGGGCCGCAGAGCAGGATGGTGCTGCCGTCCTGCGAGTACTGCCA
>JBIOJD010000141.1:0-9277 GCA_044450485.1 Polyangiales bacterium
CCGCTCGGAGCGGGGACCATCATCGGTTCGGGCACCGTCAGCAACCGCGATCAATCACGCGGCAGCTCGTGCATCGCCGAGCGCCGGATGCTGGAACAGCTCGTGTCGGGTGCACCCGCCACGCCCTTCTTGCGCCCTGGCGATCGCGTTCGCATCGAGATGCTCGATTCGAGCGGCCGCTCGATCTTCGGCGCGATCGATCAGCGCGTGCAAAGTCATCCTCCGGGTTGACGCCCGTCTCGCCGGCAGATACAGCGGGCTGGCAGAGAGGTCTACATGAAGAAGCTTCGAGATCGAGTGGCCGTGGTCACCGGCGCCGCGAGCGGCATCGGTAGAGCGGTGAGCATCGCGCTCGCGCGCGAGGGCTGCGACCTCGCCATCGGCGACGTGAACGAGCAAGGTCTCGCCGAGACCGCTGAGCAGATCCGCGCGCTCGGCCGCCGTGTGTGCACGCATCGCGTCGACGTCGCCGACAAGCAACGCATGCAGCGCTACGCGGAGGAAGTCTTCGCCGAGTACGGCAAGGTCGAGATCGTGGTGAACAACGCGGGCGTGACCGTGGCGGCATCGTTCGATGAACAGTCGATCGAGGACTGGGAGTGGATCGTCGGCATCAATTTCTGGGGCGTGATCTACGGCTGCAAGTTCTTCCTGCCGTACCTCAAGCTCGCTGACGAGGCGCACATCGTGAACCTGTCGAGCATGTTCGGCTTCATCGGTGTGCCGACGCAGTCGAGCTACTGCGCGACCAAGTTCGCCGTGCGTGGCCTGTCGGAAGCGCTGTGGGGGGAGCTGCGCGAGCACGGCATCGGCGTGACCTCAGTGCACCCCGGTGGGATTCGCACCAACATCGCCAAGTCCGCGCGCGCGAGCCACAGCGAGATCAAGCAGGGCGTGATCGAGTTCATCGATCGCGTCCCCGTCTCACCCGACCAGTGCGCGCGGCAAATCGTGAGCGCGATCAAGAAGAACAAGATGCGGCAGCTCGTGACGGCCGAGTCGTACTTGAGCGACTGGGTCAAGCGCCTGTGGCCGGTCCTGACCCAGCGCCTGATCGGGTGGAGCTACAGCCGCACCCTGCCCAAGGTCTTGGGCCAGCCGCCGGGCGCTTGACAGACGCCTCGCCATGGCCATCTTGGTGCCGTCCCCGGAGGCGCCATGGCGAAGGAAGCGAGCGCAAAGACTCATAAATTCAAGGCGGAGGTCAGCCAGGTCCTGCACCTGGTCGTGAACTCCCTCTACAGCAACAAGGAGATCTTCCTGCGCGAGCTGGTCTCGAACGCGTCGGACGCGCTCGACAAGCTGCGCTTCGAGTCGCTGCAGAAGCCAGCGCTCAGCCCCGCGGGCCACGAGCCCAAGATCCGCCTGATCCCAGATGCCAAGCAGAACACGCTGACGATCTGGGACAACGGCATCGGCATGAACGAGGCGACCTTGCAGAAGGACCTCGGCACGGTCGCGCACTCGGGCACGCGTGAGCTGGCGCAGAAGCTCGCCGAGCAAAAGGACAAGGCCGACGTCAACCTGATAGGCCAGTTCGGCGTGGGCTTCTACAGCGGCTATCTGGTGGCCGACCGCATCGAGGTCGTGAGCCGCGCCGCGGGCAGTGAGAAAGCCTATCGCTGGTCCTCGGACGGCAAGGAGAGCTTCAGCATCGAGCCGGCCGAGCGCGAGGAGATCGGCACCTCGGTCATCTTGCACCTCGGCAAGGAGCACGAGGACTTCTGCAAAGAATGGAAGCTGCGCGAGCTCGTTCAGCGCTATTCCGATTTCATCCAGCACAAGATCGAGCTGCAGGTCGAGCGCAAGAAGGACGGCGCGGACGAGACGAGCTTCGAGGCCATCAACCAGGCGAGCGCGCTCTGGATGCGGTCGAAAAAGGACGTCACCGACGAGCAGTACGACGAGCTCTACAAGCACATCACCCACGATTTCGAGCCACCGCTGTGCAAGACCCACTTCCAGGTCGAGGGCACGCAGCAATTCACGGGGCTCTTGTTCATCCCCAAGCGCCCGCCCTTCGACATGCTCTCGCCCGAGACCCAGCACGGGGTGCGGCTGTACGTGCGGCGCGTGTTCATCATGGACAATTGCGAAGAGCTGCTGCCGCGCTGGCTGCGCTTCGTGCGCGGCGTGATCGATTCGGACGACTTGCCGCTGAACGTCTCGCGCGAGCTTCTGCAGGACTCGGCGATCGTGCGCACCATCAAAAAGCAGGTGGTGCGGCGCGTGCTCGATCTCTTGCTCGATCTCGCGGAGAACCGTTCCGACGATTACTTGGATTTCTTTCGCAAGTTCGGCGCGGTGCTCAAGGAAGGGTTGCACTTCGATCCGAGCCACAAGGACAAGCTCGAGAAGCTCGTACGCTTCGAGAGCAGCAAGGACGCTGGGCTGGTCTCGCTGGCGCAGTACGTGGCACGCATGCCCGAGGGCCAGAGCGCGATCTACTACGCAATCGGGCCGACCAAGGCGATGCTGCAGCACAGCCCGCAGCTCGAAGGCTTGAAGCAGCGCGGCTACGAAGTGCTGTTCATGACCGACGGTGTGGACCAGTGGGCCGTCGAGGGGCTGGCCGAGCACGATGGCAAAAAGCTCGTGAACGCGATGGAAGCAGGGCTCAAGCTCGACGGCAAAGCGCAGAGTGAAGACGCGGACGAAGAAGACAAAGCGCCCGACCCCGGCGACCTCGCGCCGCTGCTCGAGCGCTGCAAGGAAATCCTGCGCGAGCACGTGAGCGAGGTGCGCGCGTCCGAGCGGCTGACCGACTCACCCGTGTGCCTCGTGCTTCCCAAGGGCGGCCTTCCCGCGCACGTCGAGCGCATGCTGCGCGCGTACCAGCAAGATCTACCGAGCCAAAAGCGCATCCTCGAGCTCAACCCCAAGCACGCTTTGATCGTGCGGCTGAAGGGCGAGCATGCGAAGGACGCCAGCTCCGAGAAGCTGCAAGAATCGATCGAGATGCTGTACGACCAGGCGCTGCTCACCGAAGGCAGCCCGTTGCCCGATCCGGCGAGGTTTGCAGCGCGGGTTGCGGCGCTGATGCAGCAAGGCTGAGGGTGTGTCAGGGCGCTTGCTGAGCGCTCCGGACAGCTTTGCCCATCGCACGCCAACAACGCGCACCGGACACGAGCCCAACGCTCGCACAGACTCCGACCGAGTAGGGCACCGCTGCGTGAAGCGGGCCCAAGCTCGGAGGGTCGGAAGATGCAGTGCAACGTTGGTCCGTATCGTTCCCGCTTGGCGGTGCTGCTGAGCGTCGCGTTGGTTCTCGTCGCCTGTCAGAGCGCGACGAACCAGCCTGCGACCGGTGGCACGGGCAACACGGGCAGCAGCCCGCAGTTTGCGACACCAGCCGGCGGCAACACGAGCGCAGCAGCGGCGGCTGCCCCAACGTCGATGACGGGCACGAACGTGTCGGGTAAGGCTTCGTCTGGGCCACCGGTTGGTGCGGCGGGCCAGAGCGGCGGCGGCGGTCAGGCTCCCGCCACGGGCGGCGCGGCAGGGATGCCGAGCAGCGGTGCAGGTGACACGGCTCAGGCTCCAAGCAGCGGTGATGCGGGTGCACCTGCTGCGAGCGATGCCGGCACGACGACGATGCACCCCGACCTCGGCAAGGGCGATGGCAGCGACGTCATCACCATCGGCGATTCGTGGATGAGCATCATCACCAATGGCGGCGGGATCGAAGGAGGCCTCGACCGCGCGGGAACGATGTACCGGCACTATTCCGTCGCGGGCACGACGCTGATCAACGGCGACATTCCGCAACAGTACGAGCGCGCGAAGGCGGCGAATCCCAAGATCCAAACCGTGATCATGACGGGCGGCGGCAACGACGTGATGTTCTCGAACGGCTGCGCCACCGCGGACTCGTGCATGATGGCGGTGCAGGCGATCGTGGATGCGCTCGACAAGCTCTGGACCGAGATGGCCACCGACGGCGTGAAAGACGTGATCTTCATCGAGTACAGCAAGAACGCCGGCACGGCACCTTCGGGCACACGTCCTGCCAGCGCGCCAATCCCGCCGATCTGCCTGACCGGGAAGATCACCTGCCACTCCGTAACCACGGACGACGAGGTCGGCCCGAACGACACGATCGACGGCATCCACCCGACGCTCGCCGCCTGCGACCTCATCGCCAAAAAGGTGCTCGACATGATGGCGATGCAAGGCGTCCGTCGCTGAGCCAGAACGGGATCCTCAGGGCCCGCCTGATACGGGCCAGCCGTCCGGATCCCAGGCGAGCTCCGCGACGCGTAGCTCGGAGGCGCCGTTCGCGTTGGCGTCGTAGGCGTGGAACACGTTGTAGGCGCGCTTGCCAGAGAACACGACCGCGTTGTGACCGGGGCCGTGCCAGCGACCGGCGCCGGCGACGAGCATCGTTCCGCCGCCCTGCATCATGTCGGTGCCGGCCTTGTCGACGTAGGGGCCGAGCAGCTGCGCGGAGCGTCCGACGCGAATGTTGTACGTGCTCGCCGTGCCGTTGCAGCACTTGTCGAACGACACGAACAGGTAGTAGTAGCCGCAGCGGCGCACGATGAAAGGTGCTTCGATCGCGCCGCCGTTGCGCGAGGCGAGCGAGTGCAGCTGATCGTCTGCGCGCGTGCCGTCGGTCTTCAGGCGTACCGCCTTGATGCCGCTCCAGAAGCTGCCGAACGCGAGCCACGGCGTGCCGTCCTGGTCCACGACCACGTTCGGATCGATCGCGTTCCAGTCGTCCATGGTGCCGTGGTTCGAGCAGATCACCGAGCCTTGGTCTGCGAACATCCCGCTGGCGAACGAGTCACGCGTGGCGTGACCGATGCACGAGGCGTTGCTGCCGAAGGTCGACGCCGCGTAGTAGAGGTGAAAGTGCCCGCCGAAGTACGAGAGGTCGGGTGCCCACAGGTCCGTGGCCCCCGGGACCTGCATCGCGATCCAGGCCGGATTGCTCGCGCCGAGCGCGGCGGGCGCGGCGTTCCATTGCATCAAGTCCGCGGAGGTCTTGCCCGGCAGCCGCGGTCCCGTGTTGAACAGGTGGAAAACGCCGTTCTCTTCGATCAGCGCTGGGTCGTGCGTGCCGAGGTCGCCGCTCAGTGTCAGTGCGGTCGGCGGGCTCGCGGGATCGAGCACGGCGACGTCGCAGCGATCCGACGAGGTCGTAGCCGCGTCCTGCGCAGGCGCCGCATCCACCGCGGCGTCTCCGGCTAGCGGCTGGCCAGCGTCGCCTGCTTGCACGACAGCAGGCGCGCCGCGTCCGCTCAACGCGCTCGCACCCGCGTCGGCCGTCCCCACCGTCGTCGGGGCCATCGCCGATGGCGCGCTTGCTCCACCGGCGCTCGCGCTCGCCGTACCGCCGGTGCTCGGTTGCGACAGGCTCATGCCGTTCGGAGATGCGCTTCCGTGGCTACAAGCGGCCAGCGACGCTGCCGCGATCGACACCGCACAAGCGCGCCACGTGCTCACGCGCCGTTCTTCGCCGAGAAGATGTAATAGCCTTGGAGCACGCGCAGCTCACCGTCGACGAGGTACTTGGCTTCGTACTCGCGCAGCTCCCGGGCCGCTGCAGCGTGCTCTTCGGGTGAAAGGCGGAACGGCGCGAGCGCGCGCTCGTCGGAGAGCGTGCCCGCATCCTCGCGCAAGATGTGACTGCCGGGCTTGCACTCGATGTCGACGAAGCCGGCCGCGCGCAAGATGCCTTCGGTGTAATCGCGGTCCGCGAGCGCGATCGGGCTCGGCGGCCGCACGCCGCCGCCCTGCGACGCGAGCGAGCCGAACAAGCGCGCGATCAAGGGCGGCACCGAAGGGTTGGCGTCTCCTTCGCGCATGCACAGGAAGGCCAGTCGGCCGCCGGGGCGTAGGTGCTTGCGAATGTTGGTGAACGCGGCGACCGGTTGGGAGAAGAACATCACGCCGAGCCGGCTCATCGCGACGTCGAAGGGGGCTCCGGGAATTTGCGCTGTTTGAGCATCGTCGACCACGAACGAAGCCTGCGTGAGACCCGCTTGGGCGGCGCGTTCGCGGGCGAGCTCGAGCAGCGGCGCGGAGAGGTCGACGCCCACCGCGGCGCCCTTCGCGCCCACCGCCACCGCGGCCGCGAGCGTGCTGTTGCCGCCGCCGCACCCGATGTCGATGACCCGCTCTCCGGGCGCCAGCCCGAGGTGCTCGATCAAGGGTGCCGTCAGCGGTTCCACGCCGCGCTCGCGGCGCTTCCAGCGCTCGACGAACGTCGGGTCGTTCCACACTCGGCGTTGGGCTTCGTTTGCGCTCGCGTTCTGTGTCATCGAGAATCCCCCGCGCTCACGTTCACGCTGCGCAACAAGGTAGCACGCCAGGCCGTCGTTGCTGCGCGCGTACCGCGCTCCCCTCTGCGCGGGTTGCTTCGCATCCCCAAAACAATCGCTGGTTGCGCGCACCAGAGGCGGCTGATATCGATTCGAGAGGGACGGGTGTCGGTGCACGAGGTGTCCATGAGGTCAGCGCTTTCTCCCAGCACGAGGCGCCGGACGCTTCGGGCGTGTTCGTGGGCCGCATTGCTCGTGCTCGCGGGCTGCGGCGTCAACGTTTCCGACAACGGGCTGGGCGTGAGCCAGCCGCAGCAAACACCAGCCGGAGTGGGGTTTGGAGGGAGCGGCGGCACCGGTGCGGCCCCAGGGACTGGTGGCCTGGGCGGCGCGTCCGCGCCGACCAGCACGGGCGCAGCCGGCGCGGGGACACCCGGGATGGTTGGAACGCTGGGCCCTGCAGGTGTCGGCGGGATGGGAACTGGCGGCATGGTCGGCACGGGCGGCATGGGCACTGGCGGCATGATCGGCACTGGCGGCATGGGCACCGGCGGGATGGCCGGCACTGGCGGCATGGGCACCGGCGGGATGGCCGGCACGGGCGGCATGGGCATGACCGGCGGGCCGTGCGGCAGCGGCACGCCGACCGACGGTCGGCCGACGAGCGGGCCGCTCGCGTGCATCGTGGAAGAGCACAACGCGGTGCGCGCGATGGTGAAGTCCGCGACGCCGTTGCCTCCAGTGACGTGGTCCGCTGATCTCGCGACTTATGCGCAGCAGTGGACCGACATGACGTGCACGAGCCCGCGCCATCGCACGAGCCCGTCGCTCAACGGCCAGCGCCTGGGCGAGAACCTGTACGCGGGCTTCGGCGATACCCAGAGCTCCAGCGCCGGCAAGCAGGCGGTCGACGGTTGGGCCGGCGAGGTCGCGTGCTACACGTTTGGGCCATTCATGTCGGGCGACAAATGCGACATGACCTGCACCAGCCAGATGAGCAGCGATGGCTGCGGTCACTACACGCAGATCGTGTGGCGTGCGAGCGTGCAGATCGGCTGCGGTGTCACCACCTGCGGCAGCGGCCTCAGCATGCAGACCGAGGTCATTTGCAACTACGCTCCCGCTGGCAATTTCGTCGGCATGAACCCTTATTAGCGGGGAGTCTCGCGACTCCCCGCCCCGCTGAAGTGAATTCAGCGGGGCCCCACCCCACGCGGAGCGGGAGCTTCGCTCCCCTCTGTCGGCGGAGCCGACATTCACCCCAGAGGACGTGCGTCGGGTCGCAATGCCTGAGCGAGCCTCGGGGTGGGTGGGGTCCCCATCGGGAACGGCGCATGCGCTTCCGGGTGATATAACCTCGCCGTGGCGTTTCATCCGGCGGTGGGGGCGTGGTTCGAGCGGAGGTTTCCGCATGGACCGACTGAGGCGCAGGCGCGTGGCTGGCCGGCGATCGCGGCGGGTCAGAGCGCGCTGATCGCGGCGCCTACGGGCTCGGGCAAGACGCTGGCGGCGTTTCTGGTGTGCATCGACCAGCTCTACCGCGCAGCCGAGGTCGGCGCGCGTCACGCTGGCGCGGTCTCGCCCGCGGACCGCGACGCGCTCGGAACACAGGTCGTGTACGTGTCGCCGTTGCGCGCGCTGACGCTCGACGTGCAGCACAACCTGCAGAAACCGCTCTGCGAGATCGCGGAGATCGCGCGCGAGCTCGGTCTGAGCGTCCCCGAGATCCGCGTGGACGTGCGCAGCGGAGACACCACGTCGTCGCGCCGCGCCGCGATGTTGAAGCGACCGCCGCACGTGCTCATCACCACGCCCGAGTCGCTGTATCTGTTGCTGACCTCGGCCAAGAGCCGAGAGCTCCTGCGCGGGACGCGCACGCTGATCGTGGACGAGATCCACGCGCTGGCCCGCGACAAGCGCGGCGCGCACCTCGCGCTCAGCCTGGAGCGGCTCGAGCACGTGTGCGAGACACCGCCCGTGCGCATCGGTCTGTCAGCGACGCAGCGCCCGATCGAGCGCGTGGCGCGTTTGCTGTGCGGCATGCAGCTCGGCGCGCCCGAGCTGCAGCGCCCGTGCACGATCGTCGACACGGGCCACCGGCGTGCGCTCGATCTCGCGCTCGAGCTACCGGACACGGCGCTCGAGGCGGTGGCCTCCACCGAGCAAGTCGGAGAAGTGCTCGACAGGATCGCGGATCACGCGCGCAAGCGCCGCACCACCCTCGTGTTCGTCAACACGCGCCGCCTCTCCGAGCGTTTCGCGCACGAGCTGGCGCAGCGCTTGGGCGAGACGCGTGTGGCCGCGCACCACGGCAGCCTGTCCAAGGATCGTAGGCTCGACGTGGAGCAGCGCTTGCGCTCTGGCCAGCTCTGCGCCGTCGTGGCGACCGCCTCGCTCGAGCTCGGCATCGACATCGGACCGGTCGAGCTCGTGTGCCAGGTGGGCTCGCCGCGCAGCATCGCGACGCTGCTCCAGCGTGTGGGTCGTTCCGGTCACAGCCGCTTCGCGACCCCCGTCGGCAAGCTCTATCCGCTCACGCGCGACGAGCTCGTCGAGTGCGCGGCCTTGCTGCGGGCCGTGCGCAGCGGTGCGCTCGACGCGATCGAGCTCCCGCATGCTCCGCTCGACGTGCTCGCGCAGCAGCTCGTGGCCGAGTGCGCGGCCGAGGTTTGGAACGAGGACGCGCTGTTTTCGTGGGCGCGCAGCGCTGCGCCCTACGCCGAGCTTTCGCGCGAGAGCTTCGACGAGGTGGTGGCGCTCGCGTCCGAAGGCGTGATCACGGGCCGGGGCCGCCGCGCCGCGTATTTGCAGCGCGACCGCACGCAGGGCTGGCTCAAAGGGCGCCGCGGGGCGCGCCTCGCTGCCCTCACCTCGGGCGGCGCCATTCCCGAGACCGCGGACTACCGCGTGGTCGCCGAGCCCGACGACACCTTCGTCGGCACGATCAACGAAGACTTCGCGATCGAGAGCATGGCGGGCGACGTGTTTCTGCTCGGCAGCACCTCGTGGCG
>JBIOJD010000142.1:0-9193 GCA_044450485.1 Polyangiales bacterium
GGCGCGATGCCGAGGTTGAGCCGAATCTCGGTGCTGCGATGTTCTCATTTGGCGCTCTCTGCTCACCCCGCGAACGGCTTCTTCCCGTCGAGCACCACGTCCCACCATCGGAAGTTCATCGCCAGCACGTGATCGAGCTCCCACGTGGTCGCCGACGGGGCGCACGTCTTCTCGTCGGGTAGGCAATACGCCGCGAGGTGCGACGCCTCTAGCACGTGGAGGATGCCCTTCGAGAAGCCTTCGCCTGCGTACGCGACGCAGCCCGGCGTGCGCAACGTTCCCGTCATGTTAGATTAGCTCATCAAGCTCAACTGCGAGCTGCATGCAGCGATCGGCGGCACATCTTCCAGGCTCGCGTGCGCGCCTTCGGCGACCAGGCGACCCTCGGTGAGCTCGACGGCTTCGCGACAGATGTCATTGCCCCAGAAGTCTCTGCCGTTCCGCACCGCTGCCACTCCAACCGAGCCCGAGCCCATGAACGGATCGACGACGAGCGCGCCCGCTTCTGTGCTCTGGGTGACCAGCACCTCGCTCACCGCGGACGGCTTCTCCGTTGGATAGCCGCGATGAATGCGCGGCGCTTCTATGATGTCGGGCACTCCGAGGTCGGCCAGCTTGCGCTTGCCCTTCTCGAAGAAGAGCACGAGCTCGTAGCGTGCACGGTAGTGGTAGCCCATGCCGATCATCTTCTTGTCCCACACGAGCGGCTTCCAGAATCGGAAACCAACTTGCTCGGCGATCGGCTTCGCCACGAACATCGTCTCCTGATCGCAGAACAAGTAGAAGTGCGTGTTGGGCTTGAGCACGCGATGGACTTCGACGAATAGCTCCTCGAAGCGCGCGTTCGGGAAGATGCTGAACCAATCGTTGCTCGACGCCTTCGAGTGCGTGAGGCGGGTCGTCGTACCGATGGCGCGGTGCTTCTCGAGCGACTCGTAGGCGGGGTCGGTGATGACCAGATCGGCCGACGCGGAAGGCAAGCAGTTCAGCCAGGCCACGGCGTCGCCGCAGTGGACTCGGTAGCTCGGAGGCGTGGTCATCCGAAACAACCTAGCTTGACGGGTGAGCAGTGGCAAGATCTGCCGCGCTGGCAGCCGATAATATGCTGATTCTATTGATGTAATCTGGAGTCATGCCTGTTCTGTAGCCCTCACGAATCAGGCTACGACCAGGTCTTACCGATTCTGAGCGCGCCTCAATGCCCCGCGCGGGTACGCGTCTCGATCCGGCGGACTTTGTTCGGGGGCACGAGCATCACTGGCTCGCGCGTCACCACGCGTGCGCCTTCGGCGAAGACTACGGGGCAGAAGGGTGCGTGTGGAGGGCCGGGCTCGATCACGACGCCGATGCGGCCGTCCTTGAGCTGAACGCAGGCGCCGACCGGCACGGCGCCGCAGACCTTGATCACGACGCGCACCCAGTCGGGCGAGAAACGCACGCCTTCGTTCTGCACCACGAACGCGAGCAGGTCCGCGCGGCCTAGGTCGAAGGGCACGCGAGCTGGGCAGCGCGCGCGCTCCATCTCGTAGGCGAGATCGATGAGGTCGGTGACGATCAGCGAGCCGGGTCCGCGCCGCGCGCGCATCGCGGCGCCGAGCTGGTGGACGAGCGTTGCGACGAGCAAGCATTGGGGGGCGACGCCGGACTCGGCCTGGATCGTGGCGCGCAGCATGCGCTTCGCGAGCGCGTCGGCGGCTGCGGCCGCTTCCAGCCCGTAGGGCGGCTTGAGAACGGACAGCGCGAGCGCGAGAGCGGCGTGGGCGGCGGCGCGGCGGTTCGTGGCGTCCATGCCGACGCGCGTCAGCACCTGCAACACGAGCTGGCACGCGCTCAGCGCGCGACGCGCGATCGGCCAGCCTTCGGGCGCGAATTCGACGACGCGCATCGAAGAGCCTGCGTTGGTCGCGAGACCTTTTTCCAGCCGCCGAACCACGGCCAGGCCCATGCTCCACGGCCACGGTTGATCGGGGCGTTCCGCGATCTGCTCCGCGACCGAGAGGCCGAGCAAGGTGTGCGCGATCACGGCCACGTCGGGATCGACGCCCTCGGCATCGATGCCCGACTGCGCGAACGGGATCTCGCGCCAGGCGAGGCCCGCGATCTCGACGCCGTTCAAGGCCTTGGTTTGCCCGCGCAAGCCGTTGACCATGGCCTGCGCGAGCTGGAGCGCGCCGGCCGGCCCGAGCGGGGTTTCGAACGAGAGCTCGTGCGCCGCGAGCTTGTCGAGCGCGTGCGTCACGACCTGGCAGCGCTCGAAGTGCGGGAAATCGAGCGGTACGAGCGCGCGATCGACGAACATGCCGCCCGCGACGAACTGGACCACGAACGGCGGCGGCATGCCCGCCACGGCCTCGCACAACGCGGCCGCCGCCTGCTTCGCCACTGGATGCTGCACGTCGTGGAGCTGCGCCGCCTTGAACAGTCCGTGCAGCTCGGTCAGCAAGCGCCAAGAGCGCCCACGCGTCGCCTCCTGCTCGATGGCCTCGAGTGAGAGCGACGCGCGCGTCGCGACTCGCTCCTGGGCCGAGCTGACTGCCTTGATCACGGCGGTCTGCGCCTTGGTCGCGGGCGGGCTCGGCGCCTTGCCGGTCGTGGGGGCCTTGCTCGTCATCGGCGCTTTGCTCGCCGCAGGGGCCTTGCTCGTCGGAGGCGGCAGCGACGTCACCTGCTGCGCCGGCGCGCGCGAAACGCTCGGACGCGTCGCCGCAGGCCGCGGACCCGGACCTCCCCTTCGGTCCGTGCTCACGCGCCGGCCCCTCGGTTGCGCTGAACCTCGGCCAGCTGCTTGAGCCGTTCGCGAATGGCCGGGGTCTCGAGGAACTTCGAGACGCGAAAGCGCGAGGCCTCGACTGCGAGCTCTCCGTCGGCCTTCAGGCAATCGAGGGCCACGAGCCTGAGCTGCTCTTTGGCACCGCGGCGCAGGGCGAGCGGCAGAACGTGCGAGCGTCCGAGACCATGCTCGACCAAGGCGGCACACAGCGCGTACTGCGATCTGCCGCGTAGCCCGTCGGCCTTGCCTTCGACCAATAGGTCCGCGAGCAGGCGCAGGTTCTCCGGCGAAGCGCCGCGAGCCATCAGCTCGACCAACGTCTCTGCGTCCTTGGCGGTCACGCGGCCGTAGAGCACACGCAGCGTGCGGCCGATTTCACGCAGCACGTCGGTAGGCAGCGCTTCGAGCAACGCGACAGCCACGGGCGCGGCGACTCCGAGCGCAATGCGATTGAGCTCGACAGCAGGTGGTTTGTGATCGCCCACGACCTTGCCGAGCAGCGACGCCGATTCCTCGACCAGTTGCGCGGCCGGCACCCACTCGCAGAGCTGCGCCGACCCGTACTGGTCGATCAAAGTGGAGAGCGCGTGAATCGCGTCCGACTCTTCCGTCGCTCGCTCGAGCACTCCGCCGACCACGACCGAGGCGAGCTGCGGCGGGCTGAGCGCAAGGAACCGCCCGAGCGCGTCGACCACCTCTGCGCGGGTGAGCTCGAGCTGACGGGCGATGATCTCGCCCACCTCGCTCGTGCCGAGCGCCTCGGCGACCTGCATCCGGAACGGGTCGTTCTTGACGTTGAGCCGCGTCAGCAGCATCAGGAACTGCTCGTCGGCTTCTTCGGACAAACGCGTGACCACGCGCCGCGCCATGTGCTCGGGCGTGACCGCCGAGCGCAGCTCGGGCAACGCGAGCACCGCTTCGATCTCGGCGGTTGCCCAAGCGTTGGCGTCGTCGCAGCGACGTCCGACCTGCGTCAGCATGTCGTCGGACAAGCCGCCGAGCGTTTGGCTCAAATCCGTGCTGGCGTACATCTCGATCGGCACCTCGAACTCGCGGCGCATCGCGACCTGATCGAGATCGCGCGCGGCGATGTAGACGGCGTCGCCCGAGCGCGGCACTTCGAAGCGAGCTTGCGCGAACGCGCGCGAGAACTCCCGCTCTTCTTCCAGGTCGATTTCCTCGAGCACTTCGCGAAAGCTGGTGTGAACGCGGACCTCGAAGCCCTCGGCACCGTCGGCGTCGATCCAATCGCGAAAGCGCTCGATCGATTCCACCGACGCCTCGAGCGCGACGAGCGCCTGCACCAGCCGCAGGATGTCGGAGGCCGTCATCACACGCTTGGGCGTAATCCTGCGCACGCCCGCCATGAACGCGAACAGCACCCACTGCGAGTGCTCGTTGTCGGTGCGGAGCGCTTCTTCACCGCCGACGGTGATGCGCAGCGCTTCGAGCTCGAGCGACGCGAGCTTGGCTTTGCGCCATGCGCGCGCGACGCGATCGGCGCACTCTCGCTGGGTGACGCTGGCCCCACCCTCCTCCACGATCGAGAACTTCTCCACGCCCTTGCGATAAAGCGCGGTGGCGCGCATCAGCGCGTTGAGCGACCCGCCGATCGCGCGTCCCGGGCGCAGCGCCTCGCGCGCTTCCACCGCCGCGTCATGCACGGTCTGGGGCGCCGCGGTCTTGGTCCTCGGCTGCGGCTCGCGCTTGCGCGTGTCGGCAGCGGCCGGAGGCCGCGGCGGCGCTGCCGAGGCTTGCGCCCGGACCGTCGACCTGGCACGTGGTGGTGGAGGCGGCTTCGCTACGGCTCGCGGCTTGTCTGGCTTCTCAGCCCCCATTCTCATCCATAGCTTAGCAACCGGATCTCGGCGCCAAAAGCCCGTTCGGCCCCAAACACACTTGCAGCGCGTGTGCGCTGCTCTAGAACGTCTTCATGGCTTCCACGACTGCCCAGGCCGAGGCCCTTGCGCACAGCGCCGCCGTATACGTGCGCGACGACCTCGCTGCAGTTGCCGTGTGCGGCGAGGACCGACTGCGCTGGCTCAACGGGCAAATCACCTGTGACGCCCGCAACGCCGTCGGCAACCGAGGCGTGTACGGGCTCGCGGTCACCGTGCGCGGCAAGATCATGGCGGACCTGTGGGTGGTCGATCGCGGCGAGCATCTGCTCGTGCTGCTGCCCAGAACCGCGCTCGACACGGTGCTGGCGAGCTTCGAGCGACAGATCATCATGGACGACGTCGAGCTTCGCCGAGAACCGACCTTGGCGGTGATCTCGGTGCAAGGACCGCGCAGCAAAGAGGTCATCGAGCCCGAAGCAGAGCAAGCGCACCACTGCGACGAGCTCGCGCACGATGGCTACTTCGTGCTGTCGCCGGGTACTGAAAGAAGCACGGTATTCGAGCGGTTGCGCTTGCGCGCGGAGACTCTCGGAGGGTGTGCGATCGACGCCGAGGGCTACGAGCTCGCGAGACTCCGCGCGGGGCGCGGCCGCTTCGGCGCCGACTTCGGTGAGCACGAGTACCCGCAAGAAGCGGGCCTCGGCGCGCTCGCCGTGTCCTTCGAAAAGGGCTGCTATCTCGGACAAGAAGTGGTGTGCACGCTCGAGAACCGCGGGCGGCTCACGCGCAGGCTCGTGCGGCTCGAGCTGTCGCAGCATGCGGAGGCGAAGGCCGGTGCAGAGCTGCGCGACGAGCAGGGACACGCCATGGGCTCGCTCACCAGCTCGGCGCACGATCCGGAGTCGGATCGCACGCTCGCGCTCGGATACGTGAAGCGTGCCCACGCGGTGGCCGGCCAACGACTGCAAACCGCTGGTGGACCCGCGCAGGTGGTTGCGATCGTGGGCGGCGATTGAGCCCTCCGGCACGAGCACACATCAGCTGCGCTGAGCCGACACCGTAGATCCGGCGCGCCGCCGTGCGGCCCTACATGGCGCGCAAACACCCACCGTTGCTCGGCCCATACCCGCGTGAGACGATTTTTTGATCGCAGGGAACGCGATTCGTCGGCGGCCGAGGGCCGGCCCGCTCTGTTGCGGGCCGGCGTCAGTTCATGGATGAAGATCCGATCGTAAGTCAGTGCCGCGCCCGGGTCGGGCAGCAGATCAGCGGCAAGTGGCGGCTCGACGCGCTGATCGGTGTCGGCGGCATGGCGGCGGTCTACATGGCCACGCACCGCAACGGCTCGATCGGCGCGATCAAGCTGCTGCATGATGAAGTAGCCAGAAACGAAGAGGTCCGCGAGCGTTTCCTGCGCGAAGCGTACATCGCGAACAAGGTCGGGCATCCCGGCACCGTCAAGGTGCTCGACGACGACGTGGACGAGCGCGGCACGCCCTACCTGGTGATGGAGCTGCTGCAAGGTGAGTCGGTCGAGTCCAAAGCCGAGAAGGCCGGCGGACGGCTTCCGGTCGACCAGACGCTCGACATCATCGACCAGACGCTGGCGGTGCTGGAGGCAGCGCACAAGCAGACCATCATCCATCGCGACCTCAAGCCCGAGAACCTGTTCTTCACCAGGGACAACCAGCTCAAGGTGCTCGACTTCGGCATCGCGCGCTTGCGCGAGGAGAATGCCCGCAAGACACAGACCGGCATGGTGATGGGCACTCCGTCGTTCATGGCGCCCGAGCAAGCGATGGGCCGCTGGAATGACGTCGACGCGCGCACCGACATCTACGCGGTGGGCGCGACCGCGTTCACGCTCTTGTCGGGCCGGCCCGTGCACGAGGCCGAGACGGCGGGCGAGATGCTGGTGGCGGCCGCCACCCGACCCGCGCGCTCGCTCGCGCGGGTGCTCAACAACGCGCCGTTCAACCTGGTGGCGCTGGTCGATCGCGCGCTCTCGTACGAGCGCGATCATCGCTTCCCCGACGCGACCGCCTTCCGCGAAGAGCTGGCCAAGGTGCGCGGGGGATTGACCGCGGAGGCGGTCAGCAAGACGCACGTCATCCCGCAAGCCCAGGTGGTGCCGGCCACCGTCCAGGGCGAGGCCGCGCCAGACGGTTATGGGAAGGGAGAGCGCGGCGAGCGGCTCGAGACCTTCGACCCGAGCACGAACAGCCCCGAAGAAGTCGAGCGCATGCAGAAGGTGTTCACGCTGCTCGAGCGCGCCCTGGTCGCGACCAAACAGTACAGCGCAGATCACCCCGAGCCCAAACGCCGGCTCGAAGAGTGCTTCAAGGAGCTCGCTTCCGCGCTGATGACCTGTGACATCTGCTTGGCGTGGAACTTCACCCCCTACGCGTTCACCGCCGGCGACAACGTGGTGTGGGAGCCCGAGTCGCCCTGGAACCGCATCCCGTACCAGCTCTTCTCCGACGGCGTACGCACCATGGGCTTCGTGCCGGGGCTCGACGAGCAGGAGTTTCTGGAGTGGGTCGAGCTCGTCACGCTCGACCCGACGACCGATCTCGCGCCCGAAGACGACCTGGTCACGCGGCTGTGGGACGCGGGCTTCTCCCAAGTCTTCCACCAAGCGATCGACTCGTTCTCCGAGGGCAACCAGGAGCAGCGCGCGCGCTACGAGGCCGAGCGCAACGCCGTGATCAACGGTGCGCACGCCGACTACCTGCGCGATGCGGGCGATGCCTACCGCAAAGACCAAGCGGCGGGCGGCGCGAAGACGCACGAGAGCGCGGGGACGAAGACCAAGCAGGTCATCGACTTCATCAACAAGAGCACGCCGATGGACGCCGAAGCAGCGGCGCGCGTCGCCAACATGAATCTGCAGGACCAGAGCCCCGACGAGACGCGGGCGTCCCAAGCGATCATGGTCGACGACGCGACGCGCGCGCTCTTGTCGGCACGCCTCGACACCGACGTGGGCTCGACCAGCGAGCGTTTCGTCGTGGCCGCGGCGGAAGCCTTCGTGGCTTCGGCCAAGATGGGACGTTCGCAAGCGGTGACTGCGCCGCTGCGGCGCGCGGTCGACGGGCTGAGCGCGGGCGAGCCCGAAAAAGCCATGGACATGATCGTGCAGCTGCGCGAGACGGTCCAAATCGAGGGCAAGGCTCAGGAGACAGAGAGCCTGCGCGCGACCATCACCGCGGAAGTCCTCTCGCCCAAGACACTGCTCGAGATCTTGAAGAACTCGAACACCCTCGCAGAGGATCGCAGACAGGCCTACCTCAAAGGCCTCTCCAAGGTCCTCGAGTGCATCCAGAGCCAGCACTTCGATTCGGCGATCGCGTTCTTGCCCGACTCGCCGCCGGGAAAGATCAGAGAGCTGCTGCTCGACTTCATGCGGCGTGGCGGGCGCGGCTACGAGGCCAAGATCGGCGCTCTGTTCGAGATCGCGGACGTGGAGCTCGGGCTCGATCTGGTGCGCCTCTTGGTCTCCATGGAGTCGGACCCTGCCAAAGAAGCCGTTGCGATGGCGTCGCGCAGCCCGCATCCACTGGTCCGGATCGAAGCGCTCGGCCATCTGGAGGGTGTCAGTGGAACGCGCGTTCGCGCCGAGATGCGCAAGCTGCTCGACGACGATCAGCTCGACGTACGCTTGGCGGCGCTGCAAGCGATGCAGAAGTACGCGATCGCAGCCGCAGGCCCGTTCCTCGTGCTGCGCATCCAGGACAAGGCCTTCCTCAAGCTGCCGCTCGACGAGCGCGACGCGTCGCTGAAGACGTTGAGCGTGCTGCGACCCAAGCGCTGCGAAGAGGTGTGCGTGGCACTGCTCTCCGAGTCCAAATTACTTCGCTCGTCGGCGCTCGAGCAGACGCGCGGGCTCGCGGCTCGTTTCCTGGCGGAAGTCGCCAGCACCGACGAAGCGTATCGCCTGCTCGAGGGCGTCTCGCGCAGCAAGCCCTGGCACAACAGCAAGGCCGTGCGTGAGGCAGCCTCCGCAGCGGTTGCACGGCTGACCGAGCGCGCCCAGCATGCGCTCGAAGCGCGCAAGAGCGCCGCCGAAGCCAAGCGCGCGGCAGGCGACGGCTCGGGGCGCACCACGGCGGCCAAGCGCAAGCGCAAGACTCAGGAGCCCGGCGCCAAGACGCCCGAAGCCAAGCCGGCCGAGCATGCCGGCGCTGAGACCGTACCCGATGACGCAGGTGACAAGAGCGCGCTGCGCCCCCAAGCGCCCGAGCGTCAAAGACGCGACGCGGCCGACGCAGCCGACGCGGCCGACGCAGCCGACGCGACCGGGCACGCGCGGTCGAGCCTCATCGGCTGGAGGAAACTGAGCGATGAGCAGGACGCTCGACAAGTCTGCCTTCCTCGCCGCGTGCAAGGCCAGCGACTCGCGCAACAAGGCGCTCGAAGAGATCCGTGACAAGGGCTCCGAGGTGATCCTCGCGGTCTTCCGCTTGGTCAAGAACTGCCTCGTCCACGCGCTGGGAAACAAAGCGGTCCTGACCACGGCCAAGGAAACGCACTCGATCATCGCGGACTTCGCCAGCATCGTGGGCGGCTACGTCAGCATCAC
>JBIOJD010000143.1:0-9076 GCA_044450485.1 Polyangiales bacterium
CCAAGAACCTGACCACCACCTTGTTTCTGATGTTGACCCTGAGCGCGTGCAGCAGCGGCGCCCAGCTCGTGCGCAAAGACGCCGCGGGCGGCCGCGTGGCCCTGCAGGGCGCATACATGCCCGCGATGGCCGATGCCCGCATGCTCATGACCGAGCACTGCGACGGCCGCTACGCGATGACCGAGCGCGACGGCGCCGTCGAGTTCCGCTGCGCCGGCCAGGGCGCGGCCGTCCAAGCGCCGACGCTGGTCGTGCAAAGGGACGCCGCTCGCAAGTTCTGAGCTGCGAGGCCCCCGCGCCGACCCCAAATCCGATTTTCTTCGTCACAACCATCCCGAGCACACTCGATCCTTCCACACCTCCGAGCCCACCCACCCGAAACGACGCCCCCACCGGCAAGGGAACGCCGGTGGGGGCGCTCGTGCGTTTGGGCAGATCGCCGTGTCACAAAGCGGGCGACGGCGCTCTGTCTACAGATAGGTGTTTGCGCGCATGAATTCACCCGCCCACTTCTACAGCGGCCTGATCGTGGATGTTTACGAAGCGCTCGCGACCGTACAGGCGCGGGCCGACTCGTACGCCCCGTTCCTGCAGCGGTCTGGGACACCGGCGCTCGAGCTCGGCTGCGGATCGGGCAGGCCGTTGCTCGAGCTGCTCGAGCTCGGTCATGCGGTGGAAGGCCTCGACGCCTCGCTCGACATGCTGGAACGCTGCCGTGCCGAGGCGGCTGCGCGCGGTCTCATACCGACGCTGCACCACGCAGAGATGCAGTCGTTCGCACTGGCGCGCCGGTACCGCTCCATCTTCCTCGCGGGCGCGAGCTTCACGCTTCTGACCACGGACGACGACGCGCGGCGGGCGCTCTCCTGCATCCACACGCACCTCGAGCCCGGGGGCTCGGTTCTGATCCCGCTCGAGATCCCGGACATCGAGCAGGAGCGAAGCTCGCTGGGTCGATGCCGTGAGGTCACGAGCGCGGTGCAAACGCTGCGGTGCACTGCGTTGGCGCTCGAGGTCGAGGCGGACGGCCGGAACCTCCGCAAGCGCCTGCGCTACGAGCGCACACGGCGCGGACAGGCGACCGAGGTCGTCGAGCGCGACTGGCAGACGCGGTGGTGGTCGCAGGACCAATTTCGGGAAATGCTCACGGCTGCGGGCTTCGGTCGCGTGAGCTTCCGCGGCGTCGATGGCGGCCGCGCCGACCCCGACGCGCAAGCCTTCGTGGCGCTGGCGCAGCGGTGAAGACGGCCCTCTCGGCTTTCAGTTCGGCCCATGACGGAGGCTGCTACGCTCTGGGGCGGAGCACGCTTGGAGGCCGAGACCTTTGCCGGATCGACGCCGTTACGTGGTTGACCTATCGCGCCAGCCCGAGGAAGCCATCTGATGCCGGGCGCACGCAGGCCGGTTCTGGCCTTGTTCCTCGGCGCTTGCTGCATCGGGCTCGCTCCGGTGTTTCCGAAGCTCGCCTTCGACATCGAACGCCAAGCGGCCGTGCTCCAAGCGGTGAAGGCGAACGGGCCTCCGCTCGGCATGATCGCGATTGCGTTCTGGCGGATGGCGCTCGCCGCGCCGCTGCTATGGGCTCTGGCCGCGCGCGAGCGGCGGCATGTGGCCCCGCTTCAGCGCGCGGACCGCGTCGCGTTGCTGCTCCCGGGTGTGTTCTTCGCGGCCGACCTCGCGACTTGGCACAAGTCGTTCGAGTACACGGAGCTGGCCACGAGCACGCTGCTCGCGAACTTCGCCACCATCGTGGTCTCGCTTGCGGGCTTCGTCTGGCTGAAGGAACGGCTCGGGCCTCGCTTCGCGCTCGGCCTGTGCTTGGCGCTCGTGGGCGCGGCGTTGCTGCTCGGGGTGGACTTGCACCAGGGTCGCGACCCGATCGTGGGCGATTCGCTCGCGCTGCTCACCGCAGGCTTCTACGCCACGTACTTGTTGATGCTGAAGCGTCTGCGCTCGCGCTTCGGGACGGTACGCATCATGGCCTGGGGCACGAGCGTGTGCGCGCCGTGCTTGCTCTTGGTGGCGCTGCTCGCGGGCGAAGGCATCATGCCGCACGTGAGCAGGACGTGGCTCATCTTGCTCGCGCTCGCGTTGGTCTCCCAGATCGGCGGGCAAGGGCTCATCACCTACGCCATGGCCCATCTGCCCGCGAGCTTCGCGACCGTGACGCTGCTCGCGCAACCGGTCGTGACCGCGGTCGTGAGCTACTTCGCGTTCGACCAGGCGCTCACCGCGTTGCAGGTCGGTGGCGGCACGCTGTTGCTCGCCGGCATCGCGCTCGCTCAGCGGAACAGCACGGTGCCGGAGCCACCGGCTGCCCCCGCATGAATCACCGGCGCCTGCGCACACGCCTCACCGGCCCAGGCCGGACGTGCGCGTGACGTTTGGGAACGCGCGGTGGCAGCTCCATCACCATGAACCACTTGGGCGACGGCAGCGGCCGATAGCCGCGGAGGCGGAGCTTCGAAATGTCGTCCGGCCGATCTCTGAACGTCACGATGAAGCGCGGCGGGTTGCGCACGACGAGCGCCGCGTACTCCTCGTCCCAGCCCGGCAACGTCACGCGCGCCTGGACGACGTGGCGTGACGGGCAGCGCAGGCCCGAGACCTGGTAGATCGGCGGCGCGAATCCGCGCACGCACAGCGTGTCACCGGGCTGCGCGCGCTGCTTGATCTGTTTGCCGATGCTCTCGAGCACCCGGTAGTGGTCGAGCCGGTTTTGTCCGGTGAACGGCTCGAGATACTCCCAGCGGCTGGTCTTGCCGGCGAGGTAGCTCGCGAGACTCGCGAAGTGCTGGTGATAGGTGTAGTCGCGGCACGAGCGCCACCAGGGGCCAGCCGCGAACGCCACTGCCACGAGCGCGACCGCGAGCGCGATTGGCCGCTCGCGATCCTGCGGCCAGATCATGCGCAGCCCCCACACCATGCTGGCAGCGAGCCACGGGGCCACGACCACGAAGTGATAGGTGTAGAAGCGGTATTGCACCACGACGCTGGCGATCGCGGCCACGGTCATCCCGAGCAACAGCAGGCCGCGCTGCACGTCGTCTTCTCGGCCGCGGCGACGTGACACGACGCGGCCCGAGATCAGAGCCACACCGGTCGCGATCAGCGCCGAGCCGCCGTACTCGAGGCAGAACCAGTCGGGGATTCCGTCAGGCCCGGGCGCCTTTTCCGCATAGCGCAGCACGGCGGTGAACAGCACTTCCCACATGGGCTTCAGTTGCCCAGTCACTGCGTACGGCAGCACGCAGGCTGCGAGCACGATCACCGTTCCGAGCGCGTAGGGCAGTACGACGTCGCGCAGTAGCGAGCGCCATGCCGCGGCGAGTGACCGTCGTCCGAGCGCGTGTCCGAGGAGGTAACCCGCGAGTGGAAGCGTGAGCACGACCGCGGTGTGCTTGAACATCAACGCTATCGTCGAGAACAGCCCGACCCAGAACGCGCGTCGCCGCAGACGCCCGTCGCCGCTGGCGATCACGGTGCCCGCGAGCGAGAACGTGCCTTCCCAAAGCTCGGGATGCCCTTGATCCCAGTAGTCGAAGTAGGTGTAGTACAGCCCGAAGAGCACGATCGCGGCGAGCCCGATCTCGCCGGCGCTGCGGCCCTGGCCGCTCGGCCTGCTGATCACCGCCACGAGCCAGGCGCACCCGCACAACGTGAGAACATCCGCGATTCGGATCGCAGCTTGCCCTGACCCGAACAGCAGGCTCGAGAGCGCGTGCACGACGAAGATGCCCACCGGCTTCGCGCTGATCGCGCCCACGAACGGCAGCTCGCCGCGCAAGATCCCCTGGCCGACGTACCAGTGCAGTGATTGATCGTTGCCGTGCGGATAGAACAGCGCGGGCAGCGCGTAGCAAATCGCGAGCGTCGCGCACAACAGATCGAGCCGTCGACCGGGTACGGCCAAGAAGCTGCGCACGCGGTCGCTCAGCGCGGTGCCAGCTGCGGGTGCGTTGGGGTCGAGCGCTGCGCGTTCCAATACGCTCTCGGGGCTCGCGGGCATCGCGGGGCGAAGCCAAGCATAGCCTCCCCTCGGGTCAAGCGGCGATCAGCGGCTTTCGTCGCCTGGCTGCTCGCCGCGGTCCGGGTAGAAGCGCCACGTCTTCTCCACGATCAGGCGCGCGCCGCGCGCGAAGGTCAAGTACGACCAGGCCCACTGGATCAGCACGAAAAGCCGGTTCTTGAACCCGCTCAGGTAATAGATGTGGATGGTGAGCCAGCCGAGCCAGGCCACCCAACCGGTCAAGCGCAGGTGCGGAAGCTGTGCGATCGCGCGGCTTCGCCCGATGGTCGCCATTTGACCCTTGTCCTGGTAGACGAACGGTGCGCGCGGTCGCCCGCGCAGCTCTGCCAAGATCGTGGCCGCGGCGTAGCGGCCCTGCTGCAGCGCAACCGGTGCGATTCCGGGTAGCGGCGAACCGGAAGGACCCGCGGCGTGCGCGAGATCACCGAGCGCGAACACCTCGGGATGGCCCGGCAGCGACAAGTCCGGCAGCGTCACGAGCCGACCCTGCGCGTCGCGCGCTTGCTCTTGCCCGACGCCGCTCTCCGCGGCGCGCACGCCCGCCGCCCACAACACGGTGCGCGTCGCGATGCGCTCGTCGCCGACCTGCACGCCGCTCGCGTCGACGGCGGTCACCCGGCTGTTCGTCCACACCTGCACGCCGAGCGACTCGAGATCGCGCGTCGCACGGCTCGCCAGCTCGGGCACGAAGCTCGGCAGGATGCGCGGCCCCGCCTCGATCAAGATCACGCGCGTGAGCTTGGGATCGATGTTGTGGAAGTCGCGCGCGAGCGTGAAGCGGCTCATCTCGCCGATCGCGCCGGCGAGCTCGACGCCGGTCGGGCCGCCGCCCACGATCGCGAAGGTCAGCTCGCGCTTGCGTTGCTCGGGATCGGTCTCGACCTCGGCCCGCTCGAAGGCGGTCAGTACGCGGCGTCTGATCTCGGTGGCCTGCTCGAGCGTCTTGAGCCCGGGCGCAAACGGCTCCCACTGCTCGTGCCCGAAGTACGCGTGCTGCACGCCTGTCGCGAGCAGCAAGTAATCGTAGTCGACGGGCGCGAAGCCCTCGCCCGACACCCGGCGCGCGGCCAGATCCACCGCGCGAACCTCGCCCTGAATCACCGTCACGTCGCGGTAGCCCGAGAGCAACGCGCGGATAGGCACCGCGATCTCCGCCGGGCTGAGCCCGGCCATCGCCACCTGATACAGGAGCGGCTGGAACAAGTGGTGGTTGCGGCGATCGATCAATGACACCGCGACGCGACCGGAGCGCCCGAGCTGCTTCGCGGCGTTGAGACCTGCGAAACCGCCGCCCACGATGACCACACGCTTGCGTGCTTCGACCATCAGGCTCCCAGCATAGCGTGAGATTTCGACGGGTTGGACAGATCGAGACCACGTGCGCGCCAACGTTTCGGGGGGGATGGACAGGCGGCTCGTCACGACGGATGCTCGGCCAGGATTGGGGCCGCTGGCTTCGATCGCAGGAAATCTGGATGGAGCACGACGAGCCGCTTCTTGCGTCTGAGCAATTGCCGGACGACGACATCCACGACCGCGATACGATCCCCGTGCCCCACTCGGTACGTGCCGCCGCGGTCGAGATCGCGCAATCCGGTGCGGCACGCCGAGATGAACAGGCCGACTCGGACGGACCGCCGACTCTGAGGGCACCGGCGCCGCTCGGCCACCGCGGGCTCGAACGGGCTGTCGTCGCCGACGAGGAAGCTTCGCGGCCCACGCGGCCGGGGCTGCTGACGGCGCCGACCGCGATCGAGATCACCGATGGCGACGCGTCCGACCCGAGCGCCCTCGACGAGGACGACACACGGCCCTACCGGCTCGACGATCCGACGAGCCGCATCCCGATCGCGCGTGTGCCGAGAGAGCTCGAGTCGGTCGTGGTGAAGGCGGCGACGGAGCCAGATGCGCCGGCCGAGACCACGAGCGATGCGCGCGACACGCAACCCGCGCCTCCGATCCGTTCGTTGCTCGCAATCGTCGAGAACGCACCCTCGGGTCCTGCGCCGCCTCTCGCCGCCGACACGACATCGAGCCTCGCGCCCGCGGTGCGACCGCTGCGGCCCGAGCCCAAAGGCTCGGCCGGTGCGGCGGTGCTGCTGCTCGCGGCGTTGGTGCCGTTTGCCAGCGGCCTCTATTGGATGACATCACGTCCGATGGGCGTGGCTGCTGCCACGCGCAGTGCGACGGCGCTCGCCCCGCGCGCAGATCGCGTCGAAACGAGCCTTACGGCGACGACGCGAGCTGGTGTCGATGCGCCTCTCGCAGCGCCGGCTTCTGCGCCTCCGGCGCCAGCCGAGGTCGAGCCGAGCCCAACCCTGGCTGCGGTCTCGCTGTCAGAGCCAGAAGCCCCTCTGGCGGATCCCCAGAACGCAGGACGCGAACGTCCGCGCAGAGCGCGCAAGCCCACGCTCGGAGAAACCGGTGGTGTACTGCCCGAGGCGCCCGATCGCGCGGCTGTGGTCGCGGCGCTCGAGCCGCTTCGCGAAGCCGTTGCGGGCTGCGCAGCCGGGCGACACGGCATCGCAGAGGCAGACATCAGCGTCAACGGTTCGGGCTCGGTCGCGCACGCGGTGGTGGAAGGCGACTTTGCCGGCAGTCCGCAAGGCTCGTGCATCGCACGCGCGTTGCGCCAGGCGCACTTCGCCCCCTTCCAGCAATCCCGCTTCCGAGTCCTGTACCCGTTCTCGCTGTAACGTGGACGCGGCGAGGGGTCAGCCTGCGCTGGCCGCCAGCCTGCTCGCTTCCGCCTGCGAGTCTTCACCCTGCAGGTGGCGGTGTTCCTTGTAGCGGCTCGCGTAGAAGATGAAGCCGATGGCGGTGACCAGCATCATCGCCGCGAAGAGCCAGTAGTAGCTCGGGCCGCTGAGCTTGCTCGTTCCGTCCGGGTTCGCGATCGCGAAGTTGATGCGCGAGGTGAGCAAGTTGCCGATCGAGACCGAGCTCAAGAACAAAGACATCACCAGCGACTTCATCCGGTTCGGTGCCTGCGTGTAGAAGAACTCGAGCCCGGTGATGGACACGAAGATCTCCGCCGCGGTGAGCACGAAGTATGCGGGGATCTGCCAGAGGATGCTCGGCTTCTGCCCTGCGGCGAGCTGCTGCTCGATGTACGCCGAGATCAGGTACGCCGGCACCATCACGAAGAAGCCGATCGAGATCTTGCGCAGCGGTGTCAGGGGAAAGACCTTCGAAATCGCCGGATAGATCACGTAGCTGAAGAGCGGGATGAAGATCAGCACCAGGATCGGGTTCGCGGCCTGGAGCTGCTCGGCGTACAGGTTCACGCCGAAGACGTTGGTGTCGAGCTTGCTGCCTTGTAGGACCCACGACGAGCCCGTCTGATCGAAGAGCGACCAGAACACGGAGATGAACAGGATCATGCCTGCGAGCCGGCCGAGCAGGCTGAGGCCCTCGCGGCTGAGCGCGTCGCGGGCGAACGCGCGTCCGCCAGGCGGAATGTGCGCGAACTTGTCGCGGCCCATGAAGAACACCAGCGTGGCGAGCAGCATCAGCACGCCCGGCACCGCGAACGCGAGCCGTGGTCCTTGCCGGTGCAGCAGCCACGGTCCGAGCACCATCGACACGAACGCGCCGAGATTGATCGAGAAGTAGAACCAGCTGAACACGCGCTCGAGCAGGCCCTGGTTGCGGCGCCCGAACTGATCGCCGACGTGCGCGGACACACACGGCTTGATCCCGCCCGCGCCGATCGCGATCAGCGATAGACCGACCGCGAGGCCCACCCGCGTGTCGTCGAGCGCGAGCGCGAGGTGGCCTGCGCAATACACTGTCGACAGCGCGATGATCGTCCGGTACTTGCCGAGCAGCCCATCGGCGATCAGCGCGCCGAGAAACGGCGTGGCGTACACGGCCGCGCTGAACAGGTGGAACCAGCCTTTGGCGTCGGCCTCGCTCATCGGCAGCGGCTTGCCGTCCGCGCCCATCAGCGCGCCCGTCATGAACACGACCAGGATCGCCTTCATGCCGTAGAAGCTGTAACGCTCTGCCAGCTCGTTGCCGATGATGTACGGCACACCTGGCGGCATGTGCTCGGTGTCGTCGGGCACAGTGCGGTATGTTCTCGCGGACGTAGAGCGCTCCTTCTAGGCTGCCGCGTCCACGCCGAGCGGCCAGGCGAGCTGCGCGAGCCCGGGGCCGAGCTCGCGGAAACCGTCGCGCATCTCCTTCATCGAGATGCGCTCGTCGGGGTGCTGGCGCAGGCCGTTGGCGATCAGATCGCACACCGCGGCCAGCCGCGGGTTCTGCCGCAGCGCGAGCAGCTTTTCAGGGTAGCCGTCGTGGCTCAGGTGCGCGTTGATCACCGCGAGCTCGTTGGGCGCGTCGAAAAGCGTGTCGCCCGTCAACACTTCGTACGCCACGCACGCGAACGCGTAGACGTCCGCCGGCATCGGCCGCGGCCTCCAACCGTCGGGCACCAGCCCCCAGATCTCGGGCGCACCATACGGGCCCGTCGCGCAGCCAGGTCGGATGTGCCGGCCGGCCAGACCGAAGTCGACGAGCACCGGCGTCGTGCCGGTGTCGGTGGCGAGCGGCGTGCGTAAGATCACGTTGCTCGGCTTCACGTCCAGATGACCGATGCCGACCTGGTGCATGGTTTGCAGACCTTCGGCCATGCCGTCGAGCAGCGACAGCGCGCGGTCGATGCTCAGCTCGTCGCGCTCGATCACGCGCTCGAGCGTCGGGCCTTCGACCAGCTCCATCACCAGGATCGGCTTGGGCTTGGCGCCTGCGTCGAACGTTACGAACGTGGCCAGGTTCTTCTGTCCCGGCAGCGCCAAGAGCGCGCCTGCTTCGTCGCGAAACAGCGTCAGGAACTGCTCCTCGGACAGCGTGCGCGCCGCCTCCGCGCTGTAGTCCGGGACCTTCAACGCAAAGCGAACGGCGTCCTCGCGCTGGCGATCCTCGGCGCGCGTGACCACGAACACCGAGCCCACGCCGCCTGCACCGAGCGCGCGCAGCACGTAGAAGCCGCCGATGATCCGCCGACCCGGCAGCCACGGTGGCAGTGGCGCTTCCTTGGGG
>JBIOJD010000144.1:0-8965 GCA_044450485.1 Polyangiales bacterium
CTCGGGTGCGGTTCGTGCTCACAGCGCGAGCACTCCTGCAAAGCTCAGCTCGAGCGCCCTGACGCTCTTCAGACCCGGGAAGTTGTTGTAGTGGTACAGGTCGACCCCCGCAGACGTGACGCCCTTGAGCGAGACGTCGGAGCCGACCTGGAAAGTGTGCTGCAGATCGATGCCCACACGCTGGATCCCCATGGCCGACAGCTCGCGATCGATGGTGACGTACTTCAGGTTGTCGGTGGGCTGGTACACCGGCTTGTAGAAGGAGGTGCGGCCCTGGGTGTAGAAGCGGTAGCGCAGCGCGAGCTCGGTGGCCTCGTCGGTCAGCCACGCGAGCTGCGCCTCGATGGTGTGCGAGCTGATGCCCCAGCTATCGAGGTAGAAGCGGTAGCTCAGGCCTGCCGAAACGTCGTTGCTGAACGCGCGCCGCACGCGACCGACGAGGGCGTGGCGCAATCGGGTGTCGGGCTCGCGCTCGGGTACGCACATCGGCGACGAGATCTGAGCCACGCCGTGACATCGGCCGTCCCCGCCGATCCCGACGTAGCGGTATGGGCTGGATTGGTAGCCACTGAAGTACGCCGGTTCGTAGCTCGCTTGCACGAGCGTCTTCGGATCCAGCACTTGCGTGAACGAGAGCCGCCCTCCGAACGAGGTGAGCGCGCGCTTGAACTTCGGGTCGCCGGAGCGGCCGACCGTGTCGCCCGAAACGAACGCGCTGGCGGCCAGCGTGGCCGCGTTGTCCGCGAAGTTGTACGAGACCGAGCCGGAGCCCGAGTGCGACTCGTAGTCGTTCTCCTTGGAGAAACGGTAGCCGCCGCCGACGGTCACGTCGGAGAGATCGTGGCTCAGGCTCAGATCGAGCTCGTCCCGCTGCTCCATGACGACCTTGGAGGCTGCCGTGCGGATGTCGATCGATGCGCTGGTCCAAATGTCGGCCCCGTACGCGACCTCGGCGCTCGTGCCCTCCGCCACGTCGCCCTTGATGCGAGCGCGCGGCGAGACCACGGTCGTGTGGTCGGAGTCGGTCCGGATGTAGAGGGCGCTGCCCACCTCGTCGGCGCGCGCGGCCGACGCGGAGAGCCAGAGCACGCTCGCAGTCAGGGCCGCACGCACGGCCGGCGCAGGGCGACGAGGGACGCGCGTCCTCTTGGGCTCGTGGCGCATGACTTGGAGGCTCGACAGCTCTACAGGGCCACTGCGCTTCGACGCAAGCTCGATTGCCGGTCCATGCGGAGCCCGGGCGTCCGTGTGCGGCCGTTCCTCACCCCAGCATTATGTCCGGCATGGCGCCGATCCTTGTGCCGCCCGGCACGCCGGTGCCACGTGCGAGGAGCCTTGTTTGTCGGCCGGAAGTTGCGCTAGGACCGGCTTTGGGCCGCACCTGCTCGCTGGCTGCCAAGGTCCCCCGCACGGAACGGGTGCGGGTTGCTTGATTGCGCACAACATTGCGATGCCCCGGAATACAAGGGAGCCACCGGCTCCTGTTAGCCGCTGCGCTCACTCTCGCGCCGCGGCCCGCGAGGGCGGACGGCCCCGCGCGCCTGGACCTCAGCTGGCGCGCACCCGACGAGTGTCCGAGCGCCTCGGACGTCCGTGCGCGCGTCGAGGAGTACGCCGGCGAACCGGACACGAGCCACAAGCCGGTCAAGGCAGACGCGAGCATCACGCGTCTGCCGGACGGCCGATACCAGCTCGCGCTGCGGATTGAAGGCGCAGATCTCGACGCTGAACGCTCGCTGACGGCTGGCGGCTGCGACGCCACGACGCAGGCCGCAGCGCTGTTCATCGCGTTGGCGCTCGATCCGAGCCTCGCCGCACGGCGGATCAGAGCCGATCGCCCCGAGCCGGAGACGCGACCGGGGGCATCGCCCACGCCCACGCCGCCGTCTGCAGCGCCAGCGGTCGCGAAACCGGAACCAACTCCACTCGGGCACCACGACACAGTCCCCGTCGCAGAGCCGCGGCTCAGCGTGACCCTCGGAGCCGTCGCCGATCTGGGGGCGCTGCCCGACCTCGGTGGTGGAATCGCCGGCGAGATCGAGCTCGCGCTGGCAAGGCTGCGTTTGTCGATCGGCGGGGCGTTCTTGCCCGAAGCGGGTCGCAGCGTGCCTCAGCTTCCGGGCAACCTCGTCGACGTCGGCCTGGCCGCTGCGATCGCCAGAGCCTGCGTACCGTGGCGAACAGGCCGCTTCGAGCTCGGTCCCTGTTTGTCGGCCGAGGCCGGAAGCTTGCGCGGCCACATTCACGGCATCGCGCTACCCCACTCGGGCGCGGCCCTGTGGCTCGCGCTGGACGCAGGCGCGCGGGCGCGCTTCGAGCTCGGAGAAGGCTGGGCGATCACCGCAGACGCTGGGCTGTCGGTTCCGCATGCTCGCCGGGCGTTCGTGGTCGCGACCGACGGAGGCACGCTGACCGTGCACACCGTGGCGCCGGTCACGTTTCGGTCCGGCTTAGGTTTGACCTATGAATTCAGGTAGTTCTGACCGAAAGACCAAGCGCGTGCCTCCTGGCACGGCTCGCCGAGCATACGGCCGACGAAGCTGGCACAATGCCGGCGTGAGCGAGCCACCCCCCAAGGCACGGAACGTGAGCGCCCCGGACATAGGACATGCGAGGGGCCATGACGCCTCGATCGAAGGTGGAGCCGCACAACCGCGTCTCGGGGTCGTCCGAGTCGTGGAGCCGATCGAGCTGTCGGCCGAGCTCGCCAAGCGTTTTCATGCTCTCTACCGCCAACACTTCGACTTCGTGTTCCGCAACGTGCGGCGCCTCGGTGTGCCGGACGCGCAGGTCGACGACGCGGTGCAAGACGTGTTTCTCGTGGTGCTGCGGCAGCTCCACAAGTTTACCGAAGGCACGCACAGCAAGGCGTGGCTGTTCGCGATCGCACTGCGGGTCGCGCGCAACTATCGGCGGAGGCACTCGCGCAAGGAGGGCCTCGCTGCACAGCTGGACCCCGGAGCGCTGCGCGCGCCCGAGGGCGACGGACCGTTCGAGCACGCGCTCAAGGCACAGGCGGGCCGTTTCCTGCAGGCGTTTCTCGAGCGCATCGATGACGACAAGCGCAGCGTGTTCGTCATGGCGGAGCTCGAGCAGATGAGCGCGCCCGAAATCGCGGCCGCGCTGGAGCTCAACCTCAACACGGTCTATGGCAGGATCCGCGCGGCGCGCCGCGCGTTCGAGCTCGCCGTGAACGAAACCGAGGGGGCGCTCGATGACGAGTGACGAGCTGCCGCCGAAGGCGCGCGCGATTCTCGACGCGGCCAGTGACGCGTGCGATCCCACCGCCGCAGATCGGGCGCGCATCGACGCCGTGTTCTCCGCGACCCTGGGCAGTCACGGCGTCATGCTGGCGCTAGGACCGACGGCAAAAGCGACCGGAGTCGCCGCGACCGGCAGCAAAGGCTTGTCGGTCGGCGTGAAGCTCGGCCTCACGCTCGCCGCGACGAGCGCGTTGCTCGTGACGGTCGCGCAGATCCCCGGAGGGCACTCGACAGCGCCGAGCTCGCAAGGGATCGCAGCCAAAAGCCAACATGTGGTCTCGAGCGCGCCGGCCGTGCCCACGACGACGGTCACCACAGCGTCGCCGGTCGGTGAGCCGAGCCCGCCGCGCGAAGCGACCGCTCAGCCCTCGCCGCCGCTGGCCGCCAAGTCCTCGGTCCGTTCCGCGCGCTCGCGGCCGATGACCATGGACGTGCGGAGCTCGTCGCCGACGCCTTCGGCAGTCGCGCCGCAGAGCCAAGCAGACGTTCTGCAGGCCGAGCTTGCTCTGATCGAAGCGGCGACCGACGCGCTGCGGCTGGGACGCTATGCGTACGCCTTGCGCCTGCTCGACGAGCACGCGGCTCGCTACACGACCGGCACGCTGCGCGAGGAACGGCTCGGCCTGCGCGTGCTCGCGCTGTGCGGCGCGGGCGATAGCCGGCACGGACGACTCGAGCGGCAGCGCTTCCTGACGGGCGCGCCACACTCGGTGCTGGCGGAAAAGGTGCGGGGAGCGTGTCTCCCGAGCGCGACCGGAAAAGACGCAGTGCTCGGCGACCGCTGACGGCGACGTGCGCAAGAAGAAAACCGAGATCGTGAGAGGGGCAGGGACGCTCGAAGCGCTGAGCAGAGCGCTGTGCGTCGCGCTGATCTGCGCTGGCCTCTGCAGCAGCTGCGACGTCAAGAGCGTGTACCTCGGAAGCAACGTGAAGGGCGTTGCAGGCAGCAGCGGCGCCGCAGGCAAGAGTGGCGGGAGCGTGCATGACGCCGGCATCGGTCACGACGGCGGACCGGCCTGTCCCACGGGCTTCGGCGACTGCGACAAGGACCCGGCCAACGGCTGCGAGGTGGACCTCGCCAACGACCGCAACCACTGCGGAAGCTGCACCGCTGGCTGTGCTGCACCGGACTGCACGTGCATGAACGGCCAGCTCGGCACGCACTGTGGCGACGAGCGCGCCGATTGCAACGGCAATCCGGCCGACGGTTGCGAGGTCGACATCTCGACCGACCCCAAGCACTGCGGCGCATGCGGCAAGGTGTGCGTCTTCGGCCTCGAGGCGTTCGGCGCAACGTGCAACGAGGGGCGATGCCAGCTCATCTGCGAGACCTTGCACGGCGACTGCGACGGCAATGCAGCCACGGGCTGCGAGACCCTGCTCATCGACAACGACAACTGCGGCGCCTGCGGAATGGCCTGCAACTGCGTTGGCGGGCGCTGCCAGTAGCTCAGCGGACGACGCGGCGGCGCGTGATTTCGAAGCGGGTGTCGGAGTCGGGGGCTCCGCCGGAGTGAAGGACGACGACGCCGGCGCGCGAATGGTCGGGCACGTAGGTGAGCGCGCGGCACGCGTGGTAGGAACCCTGATAGCTCAGCCGGCTCAGGTCAGCGTCGCACTTGCGGCAGGTGCCGTTCTTGTGACACTCGCGCGCCGCGGGCTTGCAGATGGCGTCGCTCTGCGAGAGCGAGAAGCCGCGCGAAAGCGAGATGCTCTTGCACACCTGTGGCGTCACGACGCGGTGCTCGTCCTGACAGGCGAGCTGGACCGTGGTCTTGATCAAGGGCGGTAGGTAGTCGCCTTGCGCGCGGAAGCCCGCGAGCTCGAGCATCTGGCTGCAGCACTCCTGTGGGCTGATCCCGCTGCAGGCCTCTCCGGTCTCGATGCTCATGCCGCCGTGCTTGCCGCCAGTCGCCGCTTGCTGCGCCTGGGCGGGCAAGAGCGCGAGCGCGACGACCGCTACGATCGAGAGCAGAAGGGGAGCACGCATCCGGAGCAACTCCGTGTCAGCACGGCTGTGCAGCTTCCGTACTCTAGGTGACTCCAGCGCACTTCACCAGACCCTAATCGACGATTTGCTCAACAAAAATTTGTGTAATTACAATATGTTGCAAAACCACGCCGCGGACCCGACCGTCTTGGGGGGAGCCTCAGCTCGAGGGCCAGTAGGGCGCGCGCAGCTCGCGTTTGAGCACCTTGCCGATCGGGCTGCGGGGGAGCGAGGTCCGGAGCTCGACGCCCGACAGCCGCTGTGTCTTGCCCAGCCGGGTGTTCGCCCACGTCACCAGGTCCTCGGCCGTCGCTGCGCAGCCCACCTTCAACACCACGAGCGCGAGCGGGGTCTCGCCCCACTGCTCCGACGGCACGCCGATCACCGCGACGTCGGCCACCGCCTCGTGACTCGCGAGCACCGCCTCGAGATCCACCGGATACACGTTGAAGCCCCCGGAGATGATCATGTCCTTCTTGCGATCGAGCAGTTGCAGGAAGCCATCCTCGTCGAAGCGACCGAGATCGCCGGTGCGCTGAAAGCGGAGGCCCTCGGGGCTGCGCCAGATGATCGCCTCTGTCGCCGCCTGTTGCTTGTAGTAGCCCGTCATCATCACGTTCTGGCGGCCCACGACCTCCCCGACCTGCCCGGTCGGTAGCTCGCGCCCGTGCTCGTCGATGATGCGCACGTCGCTCTGGGGAGACGGGCGACCGACGGTGTGAAGCTTGTCAGGGTGCTTGCGCGCGTCGAGCAAACACACCGCGCCGCCCTCGGTCATGCCGTAGATCTCGATCAGATCGCCTGGCCAGCGCGCGAGGATCTCGGCTTTGAGCTCGGCGCGCAGCGGCGCGCTCGTGCAAAGCTTCAGGCGATAGCTGGACAGGTCGAAGCGATCGAAAGTGGGCTGCGCGAGCAAGCGCTGGTACTGCACGGGCACCAGCATGGCGTGCGTGACACGCTCTTGCTGACTGAGCTCGAGGAAGCGCTGAGCGTCGAACTTGCCCATGAGCACGCTCGTCGCGCCTCCGGCCATCGCGGGCAGTAGGGCGGCCATCGTGGTGTTCGAGTAGAGCGGCGTCGAAGTCAGGTTGACGGCGTCGGGGCCGAATCCCCACAGCCCGGCGCGAGCCACGGTGCCCGCGCGCATCGCGTGGCTGTGCAGGATCCCCTTCGGCGACCCCGTGGTGCCCGAGCTGTAGATGAGATTGAAATCGTCGACCAGCTCGATGGCCTCGCCGAGCCGTTGGGCTCCGGCGGACGCCACGAACGCGTCGTAGCTCGTGTGTCCTTCGGCCTCGAAATCGAGCGCGACCAGGCCCCCGGGAGCCAGCACGCCGAGCGCGAGCGCGTCGGGGACGCTCGCGCGCGCATCGCCTGCGTAGAACAGCGCTCGGGCGTCGCTGTCGCGGAGCAGCGCGGCTTGCGTGCGCGCGTCGGTCATCGAGGAGAGCGGCACGATGCAGCAGCCCGCGCGCAGCGCACCGAAGAACACCTCGACGGCCGGGAGAGAATTCCGGCTGATGAGCGCGACCTTGTCACCCTTGCGCAGACCGAGCGCGCGCAACGCACACGCGACCTCGCCGAGCCGCATGTCGAACTGCCGCCAGCTCAGGCTGCGCCCGTCGCATACGACTGCGCGATCGTGCGGCCGCGCGCGCGCGTGGTCGCTGATTCTGTGGGTGAGGATGAGCTGCTCGGCCGGCATGAACGAAGGTCGCTACTGAACCATGCTCAGCGCGCCGCAGTACATGCCCCAGTCGCTGCTGCCGGTGCCCATCGGCACACACGCCCGGCCCGAGGCGCAGTCGGCGGTGGTGCAACACGTCGGCGCAGGAGACGTGGTGGTCTGGTCCGCTTGAACGCACGCGCTCAGGTGCCCGGTGCCGAGCAGCCCCGTCACCGTGATGTACTGGCACACGAGGCCGCCCGTGCAATCGCTGTCCGCGCCGCAGGGCGCCACGCACTGCGCGCCGGCGCACAGGCCAGATTGGCACGCCGTGGGATCGAAGGAGGTGCAGAGATCGCCCGGGGCTCCTCGTCCGATCGGCGGGCCGCACAGGAACGCTGCCGCGCCCGAGCCCAGATTCGAGGCGAGCACGTTCAGCCGGCAGACCTGGCCCGGACAGTCTGTATCGCCTGCACACGTGCCGGCACAGGTGCCGCTCTGACACGTGCCCGAGCTGCATTGCGAAGCGCGCGTGCAGGCTAGGCCGCCATCGCCTCGCTCGCGCCCCACCGCGGCCGACGGCAAGCAGGCCCGCGCGCCCGTGCTCGCCTGAAAGCACACGGTCCCGCTGGGACAGTCGGCGTCCTGACAGCACGCGGCGCCACACAGGCTGCCGGTACGCGTGCTGTCCAGACCTAGCGCCGATTCAGCGATGCAGAAGCCTTGCGCACAGTCCGAATCGCTTTTGCAAGTGGCGCCCAGGGCGCCCGCCATCACCGGCGTCGCAGACTGCGCCGGAGTGGAGGCCGCAGGTGGCATTTGGGACGCCGGTTGCGACGTTTGCACCGGCTGCGCCGGCTGCGTCGATTTTCTGGGTTGCAGGAACGTCGAGAGTTTCGGCAACTGCGGCGATTGCGACGACTGCGCTTGGCAGGTCCCGGAAACACAGGCCATTCCGCCGGCGGCACAGGGGTCGACGCCAGCCGTGACCTCACAGCGGATCGGCAAGCCGTTCGTGTCCACGATCGCGCTGCAGCCAAAGCAGGCGACCAGCAACAGCCAACACCTCGAACGGACACCCTTGCGCACGCGACCCCACTTCTATCGTAGCCAGCGGGGCGGGCAGCGCAACAACGCGTCGCCCGACCCGAGCGAGAGCCTACCCCATCCGTCTCGGTAAACCCTTGCGCAACATGGTGCGCGGTGGGTTTTACGCGACGCGGAGTGTCCCCAAATGAGCGCGCGGGCGGCTTGACGGCCCCCCAGAAGGCGATACACATCCGCAAATCCGTGTCCTTTCTTCTTCAACAGCATTCGAATCCAGGGGCGTTCAACATGACGAAGCTTGCGAGCGCGAGATTCCTCGCGCGGTCCGTTCTGGTCTGCGCGGGATTGGTGGTGGGATCGGTCGGCTGCAAGACAGCCCAGAACAACAACACGGGCGGCGCAGGCGGCACGTTGTCGAGCTTTCCAACGGGCACCGGCACGTCGAGCCAACTCCCGGCGACCGGTAGTGGCGGTGGATCCTCGATCGTCTCCGGCGGATCGGGCGGCGTTGCGGCTGGTACGGGCGGCGTTGCGGCTGGCACTGGTGGCGTTGCGGCTGGCACCGGTGGCGTTGCAGCAGGCACGGGCGGTGTGGGCACGGGCGGTGTGGGCACAGGCGGCGTGGGCACAGGCGGTGTGGGGACTGGCGGCATGGGCACAGGCGGCATGGGCACGGGTGGCATGGGCACAGCCGGCGGCAGCGCGGGAATGGGCGCCACCGACCCCTGCACGATGGGGGCCGTGGCCAAGATGGTGCCGATGGCTTGTGCGGCTTGCGCGTGCATGAACAAGCCGACCGAGGCCATGGCGTGCTCGGCGGATGCCATGTGCTGGGCGCTGATCGCGTGCATCCGCGACATGTGCATGGGTGACAGCACGAATACGAGCTGCATCCTGTCCAGTTGCTCGGCATCCGTGGGCAGCGCGACACCGGCCATGGGCATCGGGCCCACCCTCACAGGTGCCTGCATGACCCAGTGTGCGGCAAGCCACTGAGGC
>JBIOJD010000145.1:0-8855 GCA_044450485.1 Polyangiales bacterium
GCCGCCCGGGCTGCTCGAAGCGGTGCCGGCCGGGCACGTCGCCATGGCGCGACAGAACCACGCGGTGCTGCTCGTGCTCGGCGCAGCCGGCGGTCGATCGTTCGACGCGAACGTGCTGCTCAGCGCCCAAGAGGGGCCCGCGGACGCGCGCGCGGTCGCGCTTGCGGCGGAGTCTCTGCGCGACACCGCAACCGAGCTCGCGGGCCCCACGCAAGTCAGAGCCGACACCAACGATGCGCTGGCGACGGATGCTCCGTTACAACCAGCGCGGGACCTCGAGCGCCTGCGTCTGGTCCCCTCGCAGACGGACAGCGGCGCACAGGCGCAGAGCACGGAGGGCCCGAGCTTTCTCGGCTCGATCAAGCCGCTGCTCTACGCGCGCGTGTACGCCGGCGCTTCGACTGCGAGCACCGGCGCGATGGGCGGATTCGGGGCCGGGGTGGGCCTGTGCGAGGAACGCCACTGTCTGTTCATCGCGGCAGAGCTGCCGATGAACACTGGCTCCACACAGCACCTCGACGTGCGTTACCGCTATCCGACGTTTCTCTCCGGCTTCTACACGCGGCCGTTCACCTTTGGCCGATTCACGCCCGGGGCGAGCTTCGGCTTTCTGACGCGCCTCGGCCGCTTCGAGGCCGACATGGGGATGCCGGACCGCACCCTCAGCACCGACCTCGGCGCCCGCGGCACCCTCGAGCTGGCGTTCGAGGTGGTGCACGGCGTCGATTTGATGACCGAGGGCGGCATGGACGTGACCCTCGACCGGCAGCGGATGTCCACTGGGAATGAGCTGCGGAATCGCGGCGATCGCTTCAGCCCGTGGGCGCAGGGAGCCCTTCGATACAGGCCATGAGCTGAAGCTCGGAATTGGAGCTGGAAATCCCCCAGTTCGGGGACGACCAATGGATCGTGCAGGAGCGGGCAAAAGTGCAACCGGCCAAGGCAGCGACCGTCGAGGAGCGAGAGCTCCTCGGGCGAGCAGCCGGTGGGGACGAAGCCGCGGTGCGCATCTTGTTTCGCACCCACGTGACGCGCTTGCATCGCCAGGCAGCCCGCATCCTCGGCGCCGACGACCCGGACGTCGAGGACGTGGTCCAGCAGGCGTTCTTGGCGGCGCTCGACGGCGCCGCCAAATTCGACGGGCGCTCCAGCCTGTCGACCTGGCTGTTCGGGATCACCACCCGCCGCGCCCTTGATGCGGCGCGATCCAGGTGGCGCAGACAGCGCTGGACGCGCCTCGCGGAGCACGTCGGCCTGGGGCAGCGCGCGGCGCGTCCTGACCAAGGCTACGAAGCGCGCTCGGACGCCGAGTCGATGCTGGGTGGGCTCTCACCCGAGCACCGCTTGGTGTTCGTGCTGCACGACGTCGAGGGCTACACCTTCGCCGAGATCTCCGGCATGACCGGCGTCGGGATCTCGTCGCTGCACGGCCGGCTGATGAGCGCCCGCAAGCGGCTCGACACGCTGTGTGGAGGTGGCGATGAGTAGCCTCCCTCCCAGCCAGACCGAACGCCAACCCGCGTTGCCCGAGCAACCGGGGCCGAGCAGCCTGCTCGCACGAGAGCTGCGCGCGCGCCCCGAGCCGCTCGACGAGGTCACGCGGGCGCGCATGGAGCGCTCACTCGTGCAGGCTTGGCGCACGCACGGTGCGGCCCGTGTACCGCTGCCTTCGAGCTCGCGGCGTCCGGGTCGCAGCCTACGCGGAGTCTGGGCCGCCTCGCTCGCGGCTTCGGCGGTGGCCGGAGCGCTGCTCGCGTTCCACGTGGTGAGCCGCGATCGGGCGCAAGCACCCGTGACCCCGGCTGCGGGACGTTTCGAGCTGCGCATCGGAGATGGCGCGGTGCAGAGCGGCGCCGTGGCCGAGAGCCAGGTGCTCGAGAGCGGCAGCCACGGCCACATCGACGTGGACCTCGGCAGCGCCAGCGTGCGCATGGAGCACGACACGCGCCTGCGCTTCGACCGTTTGTCAGAGCCGGAGATCGCGCTCTCCGTGCTCAAGGGCCGGGTGGATGTGGACTTCCATCCCAGGCACAAGGGCGAAGCGCGGATGGTGGTCGAGTCGCTCGCGGCACGCGTGCTGGTCGTGGGTACGCGGTTCCGCGTCGAGGTCGATGGCCTCGGCAACACGCAGGTCTCGGTGCGCGAGGGCGTGGTCGAAGTGGTGCCACACTCGGGCGCGCCTACGCGGCGCGTGGCCGCGGGACAGAGCACCTACGTGCGCGCGGACGAGGGCGACGACTACGAGCGCGCGGTGCGCGCGGCGATCGAGCACAACCTCGACACGATCGCGACGCCGGAGCCGCCCCGAGCTGCGGCCGAGCGCGAGGACGAAGCCGGCAGCCAGTCGGAGGCGGAGCCCTCTGCGACTGCGCCAGGCGCCAAGGCGATCGCTCACAGGCTCGAGCTCGCCCGCCGCCTGCTCCGGCACGGACAGCACAAGGCTGCGCGCGCACGCCTTCGCGGTCTGACGGAGGCGCCGACGGCGCAGCGCTTCCGGGTCGAGGCGCTGACTCTCACGGCCGAGTCGTACACGGCTCAGGGCGACATTCCGGCGGCGAGCCAGGCGTACCGCCGCGCCGATGCGATCGCGCCGACGGGCGCTTCGGGCAACAACGCTCGCTTCGCGCTCGCGCGGTTGCTGGAGCGCTACGCCCACGACCGCGCGGCGGCCGCGACCGCGTACCACCGTTACCTCGAGCGTGCGCCACAAGGCGCGCTCGCCTCGCAAGCGAAGCAGGCCCTCTGCCGCCTCGGCGAGACGACGTACTGCGAGTAAACATGGGAAGCGTGGCACCATCCCGTCCTGGGGCACGTTCGTAGCCGTGGACCCAGGTCACCTGATCGTGCTCGAGGGCGTCGACGGCGCTGGAACGACGACGCAAACACGCCTGCTCGCCGAGCGTCTCGCCGCGCGGCACGTGCCAGTGCACCAGACAGCCGAGCCGAGCGACGGGCCGATCGGATCGTTGTTGCGCCAAACGCTGTCAGGGCGGGTGGTGCTGAACAGCGCCGGTGGCGGCGGCGCGCCGGCCTGGAGCACAATGGCGCTTTTGTTCGCCGCCGACCGGCTCGATCATCTCGACAGCGAGGTGCTGCCCAACTTGCGCGACGGCGTGACCGTGCTCTGCGACCGCTACTATCACTCGTCGATCGCCTATCAGTCGGCGACCGGCGGCGGGCCCGAGGCCATCGCGTGGCTGAGGGAGCTCAACCGTCACGCGCGCAAGCCCGATCTCACGATCGTGCTCGATGTGCCGCCTGCGCTGGCGGCCGAACGCCGGCGCCGGCGCCGCGGCGTTGCGGAGATCTTCGACGACGCCGAGCTGCAGTCCGCGCTTTGCGACATCTACGGCACGCTCGAGCGCCATTTCGACGGCGAGCGCATGGTCCACGTCAGCGGTAGCGGCAGCGTCGACGAGGTTGCAGCGCGGGTGATGACCGAGGTCGAGGCGCTCCGCCGCGTCCGTTGACCTCTGCGGAAATTGGACGCCGGGACGCAGAAGCGTCCATTAATCAGTCGAGGTCCGCGGTGCGATCGACGCGAGCGCTGATGTTGTCGTGCGTGTGCATGTGCGTGTGCGCGTGTGGCGCAGGCGCCGCAAGCCTGCCGCCGCCCAAGTCGGCTGAAGCGCAGCCTGCCACGCCGCCGCCCGCGCCGCCGCCGCCACCCGCGCCCGAGGCGGCCGCTGCCCCACAGGTGAGCGCACCCGAAGTGCTGCCAGATGAGGTCGACGCCGGGAGCATCGGTCGCTCAGCGCTGGCGGGTGTGCTCTCGGGCGGTATCGGGCGCTTCTTGCAGCGCATGCATGCGGAGCCGCATCTCGAGCAAGGTCGCTTCGTCGGCTGGCGCCTGCTGAGTCTATTCGAGGGTGAGCCCGCATCGCCCGCCGTCGTGCTCCGCGCCGGTGACACGGTGATGCGCGTGAACGGCCAATCGATCGAGCGCCCAGAGCAGTTCAAGAACGTCTGGGACAGCCTGTCGACATCGAGCGAGCTCGTGCTCGACATCGACCGCGCCGGCAAGCGCAGCCAGGTGCGCTACAAGATCGTAGACTAACGGCCGACGATCTCGGTCAGGCGTAAACCGATCTCGCCGTCGATTTCGCACAGCTCGCCGTGGGCGATGGTGCGCGTGCCTGCGCACAGCGAGGCGCGCTCGCCGATTGCGCGCCCCGTGCTCAGCACCTCGCCCGCCCGCAGCGCCGAGAGCTCCTGTAGAGGCAGCGTGAAACGCGCGAGGGTTAAGCACAGCTCGATCGGCGCATCGCCCGCGAGCGCAGCCGGCTCGAGCTCGAGCGCTTGCGTTTCGATTCGTTTGCTTTCGGTCATCGCGATCTCTCCGTCGTGGATCAGCGTCTCGATCGTGAGCGTCTGTCCGCGCGCTTCGCAGCTCCATCGCGCGCGATGGCTGCCGACCACGTGCAGCTCGACCGGACCCGCAAACGCGCGTCCATCGCGGCCGAGCCAGCATTGCTCGGGCACGACCACGTCGCCAGGTGCGAGCTGCTGCAGCTCGCGCAAGCTCAACGCAGTGCGTGCGGCGTGCGCGCAGAGCTGCAGAGGCAGCGCTTGCAGGGCGGGAGCGACCGGCGCGCGGCCAGGCGGCTGCGACGCGAGCACCTGGGCGCTCGATGCGGGGCACAGCACGCGCAATGGAAACACCGGCTGGGCGTCGAGCTCGCCATCGAGCTGCACCACGAGCACCTGCTCGTCGCCGAGGAGATCACCCATCTGTTCGGGCTCGCCGAGCACGCCTCGCAGACGCAAGCTGCTGCCTGCCGCAGCCAGCACGCGCGCGACGAAGTACCCGAGCACCCCCGTCGAGACTCCGTCGAGGCTGCGGCCCACCGGGTGTGCCACGCGTCCGTCGCCGCCGAGCACCCGGTCCACGATCGTCGCGCCGAGCTCGGGCGTGGCCTCGCAGAGCAGTGAGGCAGCGCGCCCCGCGCCATGCTCTAGCCACAGCGTGAGCCCAGGCGTGCGCAGCCGCGCCTTGGCCTCGGCGGCCGTGATCAGCTCGGCCCCGGCGAGTGACAATCGCCCGTCTGCGCCGAGCAGCGCGCGGGCCTCGGACACGGCTCGCCCGTCGTCCAGAGACAGCGCGCGGAGCACGCCGCGCACGAGCCGCACGTCCTGCTCGCGCAGCTTGGGCCAGCGCTCGTAAGGGTAGGGCCGCACCGCCATCGCCGCCGACGCTACACCAGCAACCGCCAGACGAGTAAGCGTAGAAGGCCCCCGACCCAAGCCTCCGCGCTTCTGCTACCATCGCCGCCGATGACGGATCCCCTGATCGGCACCCAGGTCGACAACGGCGAGTACCGCATCATCGAGCGCATCGGGGTCGGCGGCATGGGCTCGGTCTACAAGGCCGAGCAGCCGAGCATGAACCGCCTGGTCGCGGTCAAGGTGCTGCATCCGCGCTTCGCGAGCCGCGAAGATCTGGTCTCGCGCTTTCGGCGCGAGGCGCGCGCGATGAGCCAGCTCTCGCATCCGAACACCGCACGGGTCTACAAGTTCGGCCAGCTCGCCGACGGCGCCGCGTACTTCGTGATGGATTACATGGAGGGCAAGAACCTCGCCCACGTGGTCCGAGCCGAAGGCCCGATGGATCCCGACCGCGCGATCAACGTCATGATTCAAGTGTGCGGCGCGCTCGACGAGGCCCACCGCGCAGGCATCATCCACCGCGACTTGAAGCCCGAGAACATCTTCCTGACCAACCAGGGCGGCGCGGCCGATTTTCCCAAGGTGCTCGACTTCGGGCTGGCCAAGGTGAGCGAGAAGCAGATGGGGCGCGGCTCGATGATGCTCACCCAACAAGGCATGGTGTTCGGCACGCCGGAGTTCATGAGCCCGGAGCAGACGCAGGGCGAGACGCTCGACCGCCGCACCGACATCTACTCGCTCGGGCTGATCCTCTACGAGCTGCTCACGGGCAAGTTGCCGTTCGATGCGGTCAAGCCCGTGGACATCATGCGCGCGCACGTTCACGAGGAGCCGATTCCTCTCAACCAGCGCGTGCAAGGCAAGCGCTTCTCGCTCGAGCTCGAGGGCGTGCTCGGCAAGGCGTTGGCCAAACGGCGCGAGGATCGCTACGAGACGGCCGTCGCGCTCGCGCAAGCGCTGCGGCGTTGCCTGACCAATCCGCTCGCCAGCACGGCCGCGCGCCGCGCCTTGCCGTCGGATCCCGCGCCGGTGAAGTCGGTGTCTGCGCGCGCACCTGCCGGGGACGCGGAAGTCGACGCGCCGCGCTCCGAGGCCGACCCGCCGGAGCTGCCGGTCCAGCGCGGGCCGCTGATCGCGATCGGTACCGGCGTGGCGCTGTTGTTGCTGCTCTTCGGCGTTCTGTTGGGCCGCTGGCTTCACTGATCTCGCGTTCAGACTTTCGGGGCCTCGTCGCCTTGACCTGGGGCGCCCCTTCCAGGAACATGCGCCCCGAAACCCGGACGGCCGTGACGCCGCCTTGCACGGCGCCGCAGGCGGCCCTAGCCCTCTGCCGGCCGCGTCTCCCACGCCCCCCACGATGAGCACCGCAGCAGTCAGCTCCCGGCTGAGACCGCTCTTGCTCGACCTGGTCGCCCTGACCAAGCCGCGCGTGACAGGGCTCGTCATGGCCACTGCTGCGGTCGGCATGGGCCTCGCGCCCGGCCGCGTGGCCTTGCCGCGCGCGCTCTGCATGCTCGCGACCACCGCCTTGCTCGTGGGCGCGGCCAACGCGCTCAACTGCTGGCTCGAGCGCGACACCGACGCATTCATGCGCCGCACGGCCAAGCGCCCGTTGCCCGATCACAGGCTCGAGCCGCAGCTGGCGTTCGTGTTCGCGACCGTGCTCGCTGTGGCGTCGCTTCCGCTGCTGACATTTGCCGTGAACCCGGCCACGGGCATGCTCGGTGCGCTCGCGCTGGGCAGCTACGTCTGGCTGTACACGCCGCTCAAGTTCCGCAGCCCGCACGCGATGATCGTCGGCGCGGTGCCGGGCGCGTTGCCACCGCTGATGGGCTGGACCGCGGTCACAGGCAGGCTCGAAGCCGGCGGCCTCGCGCTGTTCGCGATCGTGTTCGTGTGGCAGATGCCTCACGTGATCGGCTTGTCGATCTACCGCCGTCACGAGTACGAGCGCGCGGGCATTCGCGTGCTGCCGCTGGTGCTCGGGCCGCGTAGGGCACAGTGGCACGCGATCGCGTGGGCCGTGCTGCTCGTGCCGATCAGCCTCCTGCCCTCGCTGCTGGGGCTCGGCGGTCGCGCGTACCTCGCGTGCGCTGGGCTCCTGAGCGCGGTGTATCTCGGTTGCGCGCTGCTCGCGCTGCTCTGGCCCTCCGAGTCGGTGGACCGTTGGGGCCGGCGCGTGTTCTTCTGCTCGCTCTTGTATCTGCCGTTGCTGTTGTCCGTGCTGATGCTGGACAAGGCGGGCTGATGAGCGCCCCGCTGCAAGGCGCCGAGGCGCTGCCGCTCGGTGCGACGCCAGCGGCCCGGGCCGCGCGCTCTGCCGCGCACGACACAAAGCTCGAGCTGCGCGGTCTGCGGCATCGCTTCGGCGATCTCGTGGTGCTCGACGGGATCTCGCTGCGCGTTCAGCGCGGGGAGATCTTCGGGCTGCTCGGTCCCAACGGCAGCGGCAAGTCCACGACACTGCGCGTGCTCACGGGCCTGCTCGTGCCGCAGGCCGGGGAGATCGTGCTCGACGGCGAGCCCGTCGCCGCGGGCGGGCGCAGACTGCGACAGCAGCTCGGTGTGGTGTTCCAGGCGCCGAGCCTCGACCCCCGTCTGACCGCGCGCGAGAACCTGCGGCTCGGGGCGGCGCTGTACGGCGTGCCCACGGCGGTCGCAGCAAGCCGCATCGAGGAACTGCTCGCGTTCACGGCGCTTCGCGAGCGAGGCGACGATTTGGTCGTCGATTTTTCGGGCGGCATGAAACGGCGTCTCGAGCTGGCGCGTGCGCTCTTGCACGAGCCGGACTTGCTCTTGATGGACGAGCCGACGACCGGGCTCGACGAACGCTTCTTCCGCCAGACTTGGGAACGGATCGAAGCCCTGCGCGCCGAGCGCGGCCTCACCGTGCTGCTGACCACGCACCGCGCCGAGGAAGCCGAGCGCTGCGATCGCGTGGCGGTGATCGACTCTGGCCGCGTGATCGCAGAGGACCGCCCCGAGGCCTTGCGCCAGAGGGTCTCGGGCGACGTGCTCACGATCGAGGCCAAGGATCCGGACGCCCTGTGCAGCGAGCTCGCTCAGCTTTTCCAGCTCCAGTGCCGCGTGGTCGATGGCAAGGTGGTGCTGGAGCGCGACCGCGGTCACGAGCTGATTCCGCGCCTGGTCGAGGCGCTACCGGTCGGTCGCATCGATTCGCTCTCCATGCACAGGCCGACGCTGGCGGACGTGTTCGTGAAGCTCACCGGGCGCTCGCTGCGTGACGAAGCGGTCGCGGCCAGTGAAGCGGTGGAGAGCGGAGGCAAACGCTGAGCATGGAGCGCACGGCGGAACATACCCGGTCAGCGCTCGCCGAAGAGCTCTCGACCATCGCGGTCCTGGTGCGGCGCGACACGACGCGCTTCGTGCGCGAGAAGAGCCGGGTCGTCGGGGCGCTGCTGCAGCCGCTCATCTTCTGGCTGGTGATCGGCTCGGGCATGTCGAGCACGTTCGTGCTTCCGAGCGCCCGTGGCCTGCACTACCTCGAGTACTTCTATCCGGGCGTGGTGGTGATGGTGGTGTTGTTCACCGCGATCTTCACCACCATGACGGTGATCGAGGACCGCCACAGCGGCTTCTTGCAAGCTGTGCTCGCGGCGCCCGGGTCGCGCGCATCGGTCGTGCTCGGCAAATGCCTGGGCGCGGCCACGGTTGCGCTCTGTCAGAGC
>JBIOJD010000146.1:0-8843 GCA_044450485.1 Polyangiales bacterium
CTTCCTCACCGCCAATGCCGAACCGATCGAGACGGTGGTTCGACGAGTGGTGCGCGAAGAACTCAAGCGAGCGCGCCAGCCGAAGCGAGCGCGAGAAAGAGCGGCCGAACTAGGGCGTGCAGCTGTCGAGGCCCCGCGGGGATCGTCTTGCAGAACGGTGTCGTCGGGGCGACTCTTGGTGCTGGGCGCCTGCCGGCGCCGGGGCCCGCAGACTTGCGTCAGGGAGGCGGGGCCTCGCAGCTGACGCCCAAGTCCGTTAGCCGGACAGAGAACGAGACCTCACGCATGAAGATTCCTGGCGCAGAGCTCGCGATCGTCGACCCAGAGAAGGTCCGCGACTACTTGCTGTCGCCGACGCATCCGGTAGGCAAGTTCAAGTCCGTGTTCTTCGCGGCGCTCGGATACACCGAGGAGAAGTTGGGCGGAATTGCAGCGCGCGTTCGTGAAGATCGCAGGGACCGATGTGGCGGTACCCGGGCGGTTCAGCCGGTTCGGGAACAAGTACGAGATTTCTGCTAGGCTGACGGGACCGTCGGGCAGATCGGCTGCCGTCACCACTGTGTGGATTGTGAAGCACGGTGAACGCGTCCCGCGGTTCGTGACCGCGTATCCTGGAGAGGCATCGTGAAGTTCGCCGTGCTCGACACCGTGGTTCTGGAACGTGATCTTGCGGAGCACGATCTGCGGCGCGGCGATCTCGGCGCCGTGGTCGAAGTGTATGAGCCCGACGGACTCGAAGTCGAGTTCGTGCGCGCGTCAGGTCGAACGCAAGCACTCGTCGAACTCACGACGAAGGACGTGCGTGCGATCGGAGATCAGGATTTGATCTCGGTTCGTACACTGGGCCGCACTGGCTAGGAGCCGGCTAACTACTGCGTGGAGCTGACAAGGCCCCGCGGGGATCGTCTTGCGTGACGCAAGCCTCGGCGCGACCATTGGTGCTGGACGCCTGCGGGCGCCGGGGCCCGCAGGCTGGGTTGCGGCGGCGCGGCCTTGCAGCTGAACGCCAGGTCCGTTAGGCAGACGAGAAGGGCAGCGTTACCGGTATGCTTCGCGACGGTGGGCGATGCGCACGACAACGACCACGATTGTGGCGTCGTCGACCTCGTAGAGGATACGATAGACGCCGTGCCGAATTCGGTACTTGTCGTCGCCGGCTAGCTTCTCTGACCCGATCGGTCGCGGATTCTCCGCAAGCTTCTGGATCTTGCCCACCAGCTGCTCGCGATCCTTCTTGGGAACGGCCTCGAGCTCTTTCGCGGCCGACTTCTTGATCTCGACGCTATAGCTTGCCACGTCGCTTCAGATCCCGGACGAAGTCCTCGAACGAGATGGCCGGCTCCTTCTTTCTGCGCCTGAGCACCTCTAGGTCTTCGGCGTCTTCGGCGAGCTGCGCGCGAACAGCATCATTCACCAACTCTGAGACCGAGCGGTCGGTTTCGGCCGACTTCAAGCGCAGAGCGCGATGCACCGCGGTCTCAAAGTAGACGGTCGCCCGTTTTGGTTGCTCCATGTAGTCGCTATAGCGTTATGACGCTACAACGTCAAGAACCGAGCGGAGCACTGGTCTTTTCCGAATCGTGTGACCCCGAGACGCCTAACTCGGGCCCCGCGGGGATCGTCTTGTGGAACGCTGGCGTCGGCGCGACCATTCGTGCCGGGCGCCTGCGGGCGCCGGGGCCCGCAGGCTCGCGTCACGGCGGCGCGGCCTTGCAGCCGATAGCAGCCTGATGTTTCTCCCTGCGGGCGGCCTCACGCCATCCGCGCTGCTATCGAACCTCGCCGGCGCAACGTCCCTCGCGGTAGTGAGCGACGGCAGCCTCTATCTGACCCTCGAGGGAGCCAACTGCAATGACTTCAACCCCTACAGTGGAAGCCTGTTGAAGTCATCGGGGCCGAAGACCGCTCAAACCCTCGAGAGCGGCCTGAGGCACCCCGACCGCGTCTTCGTCGATGCGGCAAACGTGTATTTCACGACGTCCTCGGACACTGGTGACGGTTCGATCATTCCACGTGTAGTGCCCCGATGAAGCTTGCCGCTCAGCGCGACCATCGTGCTGAGCGCCTGCGGGCGCCAGGGCCCGCAGGCTGGGTTGTGGCGGCGCGGGCCTTGCAGCTGAACGCCAGGTCCATTAGGCGCACAGACGGACGAGCGCGTGACTTGCCGCGTCCGTATACTTGTGGTATATACAACCGCCGTGGCCACATTCCACGAAAACCTCGCGGAGTGCACCGGCTTCCAGTGGGACGCAGGCAACTCCGAAAAGAACTGGGATCTGCATCATGTCTCGAGAGCAGAGGCCGAGCAGGTCTTCTTCAATCGACCAATCTTGGTCGCGTCCGACGCCGCGCACTCCCAGCAGGAGGCGAGGTACGCGGCGCTTGGCCGGACCAACGATGGGCGGAGATTGACGATCGTCTTCACCGTGCGGGAGACGCAAGTCCGTGTGATTTCGGCCCGTGACCAGAGTCGTGATGAGCGGAGGATCTATGAGCAAGCGCAAACCAAGAAGTAGCAAGGCCGTACCCCCGTTCACCAGCGAGGATCAGGAACGGAAGTTTTGGGCGAAGCACGACACCACCGAGTACTTTGACTGGAGCAAAGCGGTCCAGCCGACGTTTCCGGAGCTCAAGCCGTCGACCACTGCGATCTCGATCAGGCTTCCGATCTCGATGTTGGAAGAACTCAAGTCTCTCGCTAATGAGCAGGACGTGCCGTATCAATCGTTGATGAAGCTCTACTTGGCGGAGCGGATCAGGCGGGAACGGGTTCGCAAGACTGGGTGACAAAGGCTGGCGCCTTACTACTGTGTGGAGCTGTCAAGGACCCGCGGCGATCGTCTTGCTCGAGGCGGGGGCGAGACGTCTGCATCAAGTGGACCTTCTGCGAGGCGTCGTAGCTGCTCTGGTCGCATCGAGATTAGCGGCGGCGGCCCCACCAGGGGTTGGTTGTGGGCGCCCTACTGCAGCAGCTTCTCGCCGTCAAACAGACGCTGGTTCCAAGAGCCAGAGCGAGCGAGCCTGTCAGCGCGATGTTGATTGTCCGCAATCACCGTACGGGACTTAAAGCTGTATCCCAAGGGGTCCTGCGAACCGCCGTGGACACGACCGAGCGGATATTCCGGGAACGTGCTGCAACAGCGATGCGGAGTGCGGCTCAAACAGCGTCTGTCGTGCCGTCCCAATTGAGGACGATGGTGGCAATGCGAATGCGTGCGCTCTAGCATGCGCACCAGTCATCCGCTGTGTCGACGACGCGCAATGCAGTGCTCGAGAAGTCTGTCGCTATGATCCCACCGAACCATTTGGGCTGCTCTGTTCGCCGCCTTGCACGACAGATGGTGACTGCGCGTTGACCGACGCGTGCGACGCGACCGGGCATTGCCGACCTCGCACGTGTGCTCAATGCCCGTCGTACTTCTCATGCAAAACCGGACACTGCGTCGTTCCGAGCTGCACCGTGGACGCGGAGTGTCCTGGCAGCTTCTGCGTAGCTAGGACTTGCTCCGGTTCACTTGGAGTCTGCACGGCCATTTACTTTTGAGCGCGCGGACCGCGTCTTGCCCTTCGGTCAGGCCCGCGCCACCATTCCTTCGCAGACGCCTGCGGGCGCCCGGGCCCGCAGGTGCGTTGCGGAGGCACGTCCTTGCAGCTCACGCAGAGGTCCGTTATCCGGACGAGGAAGGACGTGGCGAGAGCACGAACACAGCGAGCCGCGGCCGTCGGCGTCGCTGAGCACGGTAACTCGGCGGTGCTCGTCACTGCCGCATCCGGCGGCGCGCTCCTGGATCGGCGGCGCATCGACCTCACCGATCGCGGATTGCCGACGCACCCCCATCACCACGATGGATCGTGGGCGGTCGGTCGCTACCTAAACACCCCGGGAGCGCGAGCGGTCTCGCTCGCTGACGCCGTAGCGCTCGTCGAGCGGGTGCGAGCGTCCGCCGCGCGCGGCGCGCGCGAAAGCCTCGAAGCGCTGGCCGCAGCGGTGGCCGTGCCTATTGTGAGCATCGCGATCCGCGTGTGCCCCAAGCTTCCGCCGATGATTGAGGAGCGGATCACCGACAATCGGGCGCAGACCTACGCCGACTCCGTCATGTATCGCGAGGCTCTCGCGACTGCAGCCGAGGCGCGCGGCTGGTCGGTGCGCTGGTACGATCGCGAGCGCGTGTTTCGTGACGCGGCAGCGGTGCTCGACCGGCAGGACGTCGACGCCGTGCTGCACGCGATGGGCCAGTCGATCGGGCCGCCTTGGCAGGCCAAACACAAGCTTGCGGCAGTTGCGGCGCTCGCGGCCACCGGGCGGCGCGCTTTGCGGCCCAGCGCCGGATGACTACAGCTTGCATCTGACAAGGCCGCGCGGGAAGTGGCTTGTAGGTCCGCGAATTCAGCGTGACCATAGGTGCTGGGCGCCTACGGCCACGAGGGCCCGCGGGCTTGCGTCGCGGCGGCGCGGGCCTTGCAGCTGAAGCTAGAACCGGCGTCGACCCTGGCGCAGACAGGAGCTCGTCACGACCAACTGGAGAGGCGCTGTCTTTGTGGTCGTGTCGGCTCTGACCGCGTGCGGGACCGACAACTCCGGGACTTCAAGCAGTCCCTGGTGCGTGAACAGCTTCACGCCAGGCGCGAAGGTCCGCACGTCTCCGGACGCGTGCAGCTCAGCCCGAAGTGTTTCGCCTCCGTGGAGTTCCGCAACGCAGAGCGGCTTCTGCGTGGAGTGCACGCCCCGGTGCGGTGCAACGAAGTACCTGTTCGGCGGCGCCGAGGAATACTACACCGACACCGATCTACCAGCCGGCGTCTGTACCAACGAAGGAGAGAAATGCGACATGGCCGCGACCGCCCCACTGGTCAACTGCGGTGGTGTCCTTCGCGGATCTGCCCTGAACGCGTATCGTTGCACGTGTGCCGCCCGCAAGTGGAGCTGCGTGATGACCAGCCAAGGCGGAGGCGTGTATATCTGCGACGACGCGGGGGTGGACGCGGGAAGCCACTGACTTCACGGGATGGTACGTGGCGACCAGCGCTACGCAGCGCAGCAGCGACGTTTCACGGTGTCACGAGCTGGTCTCGAGAACGCCCGGCGTCCACGTCGGCGCCCGCGTCGTCGATAACCGCCGGCAGCGAGGCATCGAAACGCGCGGTGCCGGGTTGCCCGGCATCGTCCGCCTTCGGCGGAGACTGCGCGGGCAGCGGGGGCGGAAGAATCACCGGCGGCTCCGACGGATTGCTCTCGAACGGAAGAGAATTGGTGTCGATCGTCGTCGTCGTGTGCCTGGTCGGGCCGCACGCTGCGACGAAGAGCACGAACGCGCAGACGATATGACGCGATAGCATGGCCACGCGCAGCGACAAGAAGCGCTGAGCTCGTTCGTTGGGCCGACAGCGAGGGGCTCGTCTCGAGCTCATGGAGCGCCTGCCGCCGCGCTAGGCGTCGAGCGACTGGAACTGGAGCGCGTTCATGTCTTCGCCGGCGTGATAGCGCTCGACCCAACGCAGCATGCAGTCGGGATCCTTCAGCGCCTTGGGGTCGTAGCCCGGCGCGAGGTAGTGGCGCAGGCGCGGCAAGAGGCCGCGCAGAAATCCGAGCCGCAAGCGCCACAGACGACGGCGGCTCTCGGGCTTTCCCCACAGACCGTCGACACGGAGCATGTAGCGAGTCATCCCGAGGATGTCCTTGACCGTCATCGCCAGCGCCGCGACGAATCCGCGCATGCGCAGCAGATAGCTCGAATCGATGGCGTTCAAGACGTCGAACGCCGCCGCCTTGTGCTCGACCTCTTCCGCCCCATGCCAGCTCAAGAGCGCGAGGACGTGGGGATCGGCGTCGGTGAGCCACTCGTGCCGCGCTTCCATCATGAAGCACACCAGCTGGTACGTGATCGCCTCGTAGCCTGAGGTGTAGGCCATACGAAACGCGAGCGAATGGCGCCGACGGCTGTGATCGAGCCGCTGCTTGATCGCGCGCTCGAGCCTCGGAAGCTCGGGATAGCGCACGGCGAGGAGCTGGTTCAGGCGCCGGTGCTGCTGGGCGTGTCGTGCTTCTTGTGCCACGAACAGCTCGACGTCCTGCTTCAGCCGTGGATCTTCGATCTGTTCAGCCGCCTCGCGGATGTTGTGGATGAAGTAGGGCTCGAGGTGGGGCAGCGCGGCCATGAAGGCGCTCGCCGCGTGGCTGAACTCCGGGTGGCTCGGGCACCAGTGGCTCGCGAGACCTTCGGAGAGCTCGAAGTGCATCTCTCGCGCCTTCGGCGGGGGCGTGCCCTGTGCAACCTCGGCGGACATCGCTCGCACGATCGTAACACGAGAGTAGGCCTGCGACGGCGTTGCGCTCGGCTGAAATATGAGGAGTATGCTGCCGTCGCCCTTGCTTCACGACGTTGCGATGCCATTGCGAACCTCAGCTCCCGCGGCACACGTACACGTGCGGCGTTGGGCGGCGGTGTTGGTGCTCGTGGGCTTCTCCGGATGCCCGGACGCGGACCGCGCAGTGCCCTTCAAGCGCGGCGAGACCGTTGCCGAGCAGCCGACCTCCCCGAGCGCACTGGGGGCTTCCGCGCCGCGACCCGAGGGCAACGGCGAGGCTCAGGCAGGCTCTGCGCCGAACGCCACAGGAGCCCTCAGCTTCCCCAAGGGGACTGCGCGCGTCGAGGTCGCCGCGCACAGCCTCACGCTCGCCACTGCCACGGGCGGGGTGCGCGCAGCGCTCGCCTTGCCGGACGCCGGCACGCAAAGCGTGCTGCTCGTGCTCGAAGACCCGAGCGGGGCGCTCTCGCTCGCGCGTTCGCAGCTCGCTGGCGCGGTCTGGTCCGCACCGCAAGGTGGCGCAGCGCTGGGAGAGACCGGCGGAGCCACCGGCTGCACGCTCGACGAGGCTGGCCTGGCTGCGCTCGACGCGAGCTACGTGGTGATCGACGCCAAGGTCACGTGCAGCCGGCCGAGCCAGCCGGCGCAGCCCAAGGAAGCACCGGCCCCCGCTGGAGCGCCGGCGGCGCACGGCGAACGCCATCTGTGGATCGCCAGCAACGAGCACGCGCCCCGCGTGCTCGAGCACGTGGCGACGCTCAGCCCTGAAAATCCCGGGCAGCCTGCCGTGACGCCTGCAGTCCGCAGCGTCGATCTCGACGCAGACGGCAACACCGATCTGCTGCTCGACCTCGACGTGGTGCTGGGCGATGTGTCGCTCGGTCGCCCGGGGCTCAAGCTCTACAACCGCGCGGGAGGTCTGGCACGCGACGGCGCAGAGCCTGAGAAAACGCTGCTGGCGCTCGCTGATCAAGCCAAGACTGAGCGCCGCCGCAATCCCACGACCGCACTGGATTTCGCGCAGCGGGCGCTCGCGATCCACGGCGCGCTGTGCCGAGAAGGCGGTGCGCCACGGCTGAGAATCGGCACGACACGCGGCCTCGACTGCGGTCCATCGCTCGGCGCGGGCCGCGCGGCTTCGGTGGTGTGCGCCGTGCTCGCCAGCCAGGGCAAGCTGCTCGACGCCCTCGAGTGCACGCAAGGCCTCGAACGCGCCAGCTATCGCTTGACCGACAACGATCGCGACCGCGCGCGCTCTGCGTTATCGACGCGTGTGGATGCGCAGGCCTACGATTTTCGCGCAGGGCCCGCGATCGAGCCAACCACGAGCCCGCGTGCTAGGCACGGGGCCGTCGCGTTCGCCGACGACACGCACCTCTTGCTGCGCGGCACGCCTGCGCGCAGCTACGACCTCGGAACCTCGACGATCGAGCCGACCGGAGTCGCGGCGCCGCTCGCGGTGGTCGACCCGAGCGGCCGGATGGTGGTGAGCTCGATCGTGCGAAGCTGCGAAGGGTACCGGCTCGGTATCGTGCTCGCCACGCAGCTCCTCGCTGGGGTCGTGGCCGGCCCGAACGTGGCCGAGCCGCTGATCGCCGCCGCCGAGCCACCACCGGGCGCACACTGCCCCGAGCTGACGCACGAGCAGAAGAACGACCAAGGGGGGCTCCGGCTGATCGAGTGGACTGCGCAGGGCGTGCTGCTCGCACGCCAGCACGAGTTGTTGCTCTTGGCGCTCGATGCCGCGGGTAAGTCGGTGGTTGAAGCGCGCGTGCTCGGCACGAGCGAGCCCACACCGGCGCTGCCGCGATCCTCCGAGCTCAGCGCGGATGGACGCTACCTCGTGCTCGGGACTGCGCTCGGAATCGCGTTGCTCGATCGCAAACAAGGCACCACGCGCTTGATCGCGGCGCCGGGTGGCGCGGCGGCAGTCACGGACCTTGCGGTCTCGCCTTCGGCAAACGCAATTGCGGTGGTGCAGGACGGCAAGCTCTTCATCGGCGTTGCGCGGCAAGCGGCGCTCGCTCCGGCGCACGCGAGCGCGCCAGCACCAGCGCCCGCGCCAGCGAGCACGCCGACCCCTGCGCCGCGTGAGCTGCCGCCCGCGCCCCCTGGCACGCCACCGTGACACGCGCGCTCAGGCAGGCGCGCGCGAGCGTTCCGCGAGCCGGGCGAGTGTGGCGCACGCGAGCACCAGCAGCATGAGCCCGAGAGTCGCCTGCGGCATCGAGAGGCGGTGCGCGAACGGTCGCGCCAGCCGGCCATAGCAGAGCGGCAAGTGCAGCACGTAGAGCACGAGCGATCTGCGTCCGAGCGCCACCGCAATGGACCGCAGCCACACCGGCAAACGCGGCGCGAGCCAGAGCCCGAGCGCCATCAAGAGCAGCGCCCTGCCGAATAGATCGACGGCATTCGGAACGATGGCGAAGTTGGTGCGTGCAGGTACGATCGCGTAGCTGGTGAGCAGGAACCGTTGCACGCTCCAACCGAGCACGCTCGACGCGGCCCCGAGCGGGAGCGCGATGCGCCGCGCGAAA
>JBIOJD010000147.1:0-8821 GCA_044450485.1 Polyangiales bacterium
CATCGCATGAGCGCAGCGAACCCCGCGTGGGGTGGGGCGCGGCGAGAAAGCCGTGAAGCACGCGCGTGAGCGAAGCGAACCTCGCGGGAGGGTGGGCCCCGGCGAGCTTTGCTCGACGGGCGGGAGGGTCGCGTGACCCTCCCGTTATCTACGCGGCCGAGGGGGCGAGCGAGACTTTGTTGCGGCCGCTGTCTTTGGAGGCGTAGAGCGCGCGGTCGGCGGATTCGAACATTTGCTGCGCGGTCAGGTCGGAGCCGGTCGGGCTGTGGGCGATGCCGATGCTCACCGTGAACGTCACGGGTCCGCGCGCGGTCGGCAGGCGCTGCGCTTCGACCTCCTTGCGCATGCGCTCGGCCAGGCCGAGCGTGGCGTCGCGGTCGATCCCGCGTGCGATCAACGCGAATTCCTCGCCGCCGTAGCGCGCGAGCACGTCCTCCTGACGCGTGAGCCCAGACACCGCCTCGGCGAGCAAGCGCAGCGCGGCATCACCGATCGCGTGCCCGTGCTCGTCGTTGAGCTGCTTGAAGTGGTCGACGTCGAGCAGGACGAGCGACAGCGCGGTGCCGTGGCGACGCGAGAACGCCACCTCGGCCTCGAGCCGGTCCTGCAGGTGGCGGCGGTTGTACACTCCGGTCAGCGGATCCCGCACGGTGAGCGCGTAAGCCGAGCGCGCGGCCTCGAGCTCCACCGCGTCGTGGAGGCGAAAGTGCAGCACTGTGCGCGACCCGAGGAAGATCCGACAGCCGTCCTCGAGCGCGCGCTTGCCGGCAACGCGCTCACCGTCCACGAAGGTGCCGTTGGTGCTGCCCAGATCCTCGACCGCAAATCCGTCTGGTGACCGATGAATGCAGGCGTGCTGGCGCGACAGCGTGTCGTCGGGGATCGCGATCTCGACCTCGGCGCTGCGCCCGATCACGGCCTTGGGCCCGTCGATCGTGTAGAACGTGCCGGGGTTCTCGCCTCGTAGCACGGTCAACGCGGCCTCCGTCCTCGGGCCGCGCTCTACGGATTGCGAGAGGTCGTCGCCCTCGTCTCGCGTCGTGTCGTTGAGATCGAGCTCTGCCACTATCCTTCTACGAAGCTGCGGAGCTGCTTGCTGCGGCTCGGATGGCGGAGCTTGCGTAGGGCCTTGGCCTCGATCTGGCGGATGCGCTCGCGCGTGACCTCGAAGTCCTGGCCCACCTCTTCGAGCGTGTGGTCGCTCTTCTCGCCGATGCCGAAGCGCATGCGCAGCACCTTCTCTTCGCGCGGGGTCAGCGTCTTGAGCACGCGGCGGGTCGAGTCTTCGAGATTGTTGTTGATCACGGTCTCGACCGGCGAAACGACCGATTTGTCCTCGATGAAGTCGCCGAGATGGCTGTCTTCTTCTTCACCGATCGGCGTCTCGAGCGAGATCGGCTCCTTGGCGATACGCAGCACCTTGCGAACCTTGTCGAGCGGCATCTCCATCTTCTCGGCGATCTCTTCGGGCGCCGGCTCGCGTCCGAGCTCCTGCACCAGGTAGCGCGAGGTGCGGATCAGCTTGTTGATGGTCTCGATCATGTGCACCGGGATGCGGATCGTGCGCGCCTGGTCGGCGATCGCACGCGTGATCGCCTGCCGGATCCACCAGGTCGCATAAGTCGAGAACTTGTAGCCGCGGCGGTACTCGAACTTGTCGACGGCCTTCATCAGGCCGATGTTGCCTTCCTGGATCAGGTCCAAGAACTGCAAGCCGCGGTTGGTGTACTTCTTCGCGATCGACACCACGAGCCGCAGATTGGCTTCGACCAGCTCGGCTTTGGCCTTCTCGGCCAAGCGCTCGCCGCTGTGCAGGCGCTTGTAGGTCTGGCGCAGCACGTCCACGGGCTGCGCCATGTCCTCTTCCACCCGCCGCATCGCCTCGCGCGCCTCGCGCACGGTGACGATTCCGGCCTCGAGCTCGGCGATGCCGCAACCGTGCTTCTTGTGCAGCCGCTTCTCGGCCACCTTGTTCTGCTTGGCCTCGTCGAGCGCCTTTTGCATCTCGGCGCTGGGGATCGAGCCCGCGGCGCGCTCGGCTTCCATGATCTCGGTCTCGGCCGATTCCACGCGGCGCACGTAGCTCTTGATGCGCGAGACGATCTCGTCGACCAGCTTCTTGGTCAGCTTGGCCTCGTGCAGCGCGAGCACGAGCTCTTTCTGGTTCCCCTCGACCTGGCCCTTGGCCGCCTGCACGGCGCGCTCGGTCTTGCGCGACGAAAGCTCCTCGCGGAGCTTGTTGTTCTGCGCTTCGAGCTTGCGCACCTTCTCGAGCATGTTGAGCACGCGGCGCACGACCTGCTCTTCGTCGGGCTGGTTCTCCTCGTTGGCATCGAAATCCTTGACGATGTCCTTGACGCGGATCTTGCCCTTCTTGAGGTTCTCGCCGATCGACAGGATCTCGGTGATGCCGACGCGCGAGTTGATGATGACCTCGAACACCGTGCTCTCGCCGGTCTCGATGCGCTTGGCGATCTCGACCTCGCCCTCGCGCGTGAGCAGCGAGACCGAGCCCATCTTGCGCAGGTACATACGCACGGGATCGCTCGACTTCGAGATCTCGTTCTCGTCGAGCGCGGAGGGAGGCACCGACGGGTACTCGGACGTGCGCGGCGGCGGGTCGCTGTCGCGCGATCGGCTGGTGACGGGCGGTCGGTCGCTCTTCTGCGCCTGCGACGCGGCCACCACGACCTCGATGCTGTTCTGCCCGAAGAGCACCATCAGGTCGTCGATCTGCTCGGAGGTGACCATCTCGGGCGTGAGCGCGTCGTTGACCTCGTCATAGGTCAGATAACCGCGCGCCGTGCCCACCTCGAGCAGGCGCTGCACTTCCTTGCGCTTGCCGGGCGGGACCGAGTCGTACGCGCCGCGCATCGGGCGCTCGGAGTCGAGCTTCGTCGCCGGGGGCCGCGTGCGTCCGGCCGCGCCGTTGTCGCCCTTGCCCGCTGATTTTGCGGCGGGCGCGAGCGACGCTCCCGCCTTACCGGCTTGTCCGTTGCCCTGCTTCGCGGGAGGCGCGACGCTGCGGCCAGAAGCCTTGGCGTCGGCCGACGCCCCGTTGGTCGATGCCGGCGCGCGAGAGGGTCTGACGCTCGTCGAGCTGCCGTTCTGGCCGTGCCCGTTCTGCTTTCTCTGGAACCCGGAGGCGCGCCCGCTGGAGCTCGAAGCCGCAGGCCGCGTGGTGGCGCCTGCCTTGCTGGTGCGGGACGCCGAAGCAGATCCGCTGCTCTTGGTCGTGGAACGTGAGGGTCGGGAGGGCGTCTTTACCGGCATCATTACCTCTCGCGTCGCAACAACCCGTGGGCGCTGCGTCCTAGCTCATCTCGTTGCTTCGTCAACCGCACTGCCTGCTCCTCGTCGCCACTCTGTCTTGCCTTACTTATCTCGCGCATCAGCAGCAAACGCTCGTGGTCCAGGCGCTCTTTGGTGAGGGTGCGGAGGCCCCTCTGCAACACTTCCTCGGCGTCTTCTCGGTCTCCGTAAGGCCGCAGCGAGAGGTGCTCCTTGAGCCATGGCAAGACTTCGCTCTCGCTCGAGGAAGAAAGTAACGCTGTCAGGTCAAGAACCCCATTTTCTTGAACCGCCGCCACCGCTGACTCGAGGACACCCCGAAGCGCAGGGCTCGTCAAAAGGCCTTCCAGTTCGCTTGCATACCCGGTGCAAAGAAGCTTGGGGCGGTCGAGCAGCACACCAAGCAGCTCCTGCTCGAGCCTCGGGAGTCTAACATGGTCGCTGGGTTGGGCCACCCCGGAGTGGGGCGCGGGGTCGGGGCCACTGCGCCCCCGTGACTTGGGCGAGCCCTGGCGCAGCTGTCGCCTCACGCTGGTGGTGTCCGGCAGGCCGAAACGCTGCGCAACCCGTTCCAGGAATAATTCCATCTCCACTGAACTCGTGACGGCCTGAAGCACGGGGGCGAGGTCATCGATGGCAGCCGCCCGCTCGGCGGCGCTGGACCCGGCCTGCTCAGCGGCGGAGTCGATCAGGTGCTCGACGATTCCGGCGGCGTTGCCGAGCACGCGCCGCAAGCCGTCGGCCCCGTGCTCGCGCAAAAAGGAGTCCGGATCCTGGCCCTGGGGTAGCACGGCCACCACCCCGCGCAGCCCATGTTGCTGTAACAGCGGGTACGCGGCGCGAACCGCCTTGGCGCCGGCCGCATCGCCGTCGAAAAGCAGGGTCACACGCTGAGCAAAGCGCCCGAGCAGCTTGGCCTGAGCCGCCGTGAAAGCCGTGCCCATGGGCGCGACCGCATTGCCAAAGCCAGCCTGGTGCAATGCCAATAGATCGAAGTTGCCTTCGCACAAGAGCGCCCAGCCATTGCGCCGCACCTCGACCCGGCCCTCGTGCAGCCCGTAGAGCACGCTGCCCTTGCTGTAGAGCGGCCCCTCGGGGCTGTTGACGTACTTCGGATCGTTCGGCCCCGGCGGCTCGCCGGTCGCAGAAGGCAGGATGCGCCCGCTGAACGCGACCACGCTGCCCGCGAGCTCGCGGATCGGAAACATCAGTCGCCCGCGGAAGCGGTCGTAACAGCCGCTGCCGTCTCGGCGCCGTACCACGAGCCCCACGGCTTCCGCGTCGGCGACCGCATGCTTCTTTTCGGCGAGGTGCGTGGCGAGCGCGTCCCAGCCGTGCGGCGCGTAACCGAGCCGAAAGCGCCGCACGCTGTCGGCGTTGACCGTACGCCGATCCAGCTCCTGCTGCGCGATGCTCGCCGTCGTGTGCTGCTCGAGCTGCCGTTCGTAGAACGCGCATGCGTCCTCCATCAATGCAGCAAGACGCTCGCGCGTGAGGCGCGCCCTGCGCTCGGCAGCATCCTCGGCGCGATCGTCGTCGGGGATCTCGATGCCGACGCGCTCGGCCAGCAACCGGGCGGCTTGCGGAAAGCTCACGCCTTCGATGCGCATCACGAACGACAGTGCATCGCCCGACTCCTTGCAGCCGAAACAATGAAAGAACTTGTTCGGGCCGCTGACGTTGAACGAGGGCGTCTTCTCGGCGTGGAACGGGCACAGGCCGACGTGGTTGCTGCCGCGCTTCTGAAGGCGCACGTACTCGCCGACCAGCGCCACCATGTCGACGCGCTCACGCAGCTCGGAGATGACTTCGTCCGACAGCAACCCCTCGCCCGCCTCTCACCGGCAACGCGCGCTCCGGCCTCGCATCGCGCAGTGTAGGCACACGCCCCGGGCGGTCAAGGCGGGCGCGCTCTCCCTCGAATGACCTACACGTCGTTGTCCCGGCGCTGCGCTCGGCGTACAACGCCCCTGCATGCGTGCCATGAGCGCGGGGCGCGAGGTGAGCGTGGCGTTCGTGGCGGTCACGCTCGCGGCCGTGTCGAGCACCGTCGCCGGACGCGCCGAGTGGTTCGAGCCGTACGTGCACCTCGTCGTCGCAGTAGTGTTTTTGTGGACCGCGCTGCACCTCGCGCAGCGGCAGCCCGATGGCCTCGCGCGCTACGGCCTGCATCTCGGCGGCGTGCTCGAGCCCGCCGAGCCCCCGCCCTCCTCGCTGTGGGCCACGCTCACCGATCTGGCTGCAGCCCTGCGGCGGGCGGCTCCACTCGCGTTGCGTGAAGCCCTGTTCGCGCTCGGCCTCGCGATGGTGATCTTCCCGCCGTTCACGCTCGGGTTCTACGTGTGGCACGCGCCGCAGCACGCCTTCCATCTGCGCGCACCAGAGGACGTCGGCTCGTACCTGCTGGCCCAATTGTCATTGGTTGCCCTGCCGGAAGAAGCGTTGTTTCGCGGCTATTTCCAGGGACGCCTCAGCGAGATCTTCGACCGCCGCATGCGCGTGCTCGGCGCGTCGGTGTGCGTACCGGCGCTCCTCTCGCAAGCCGCGTTGTTCGCGCTGATCCATTTCGCGGTGACCGTGGCGCCCGAGCGGCTCGCTGTGTTCTTCCCCGCGCTGGTGTTCGGATGGCTGCGCGAGCGGCGCGGCGGCATCGGCGCGGCAATCGTGTTCCACGCGCTCTGCAACCTCTTCGCGGACGTGCTCGTCGAAAGCTGGGTGTAATGGTATTCCTTTGGCGATGACGGTGCCGCAGGCGGTGATCACGCGGTTGGTCGCGCTCGCGCTCGAGGAGGATCTCGGCCGGGGCGACGTGACCACGCTCGCTTGCGTCGACCCGCAAGCCGAGGGTCGCGCGGAGATGCGCGCGCGCCAGGCGCTGGTCGTCTCGGGCATGGGTGTCGCGGCCGAGGTCTTCCGTCAGGTCGACCCGTCGCTCGACGCTCGGGCCGATGTTGCGGACGCTAGCCCAGTAGTCGCCGGCGCGAGACTGCTCACGGTGTCGGGCCGCGCCGCGTCGATCCTGCAGGCGGAACGTGTCGCGCTCAATTTCGTGCAACGCATGAGCGCGGTCGCCACGCTCACCAGCAAATTCGTCGACGCGCTTCCGAAGGGCTCTGGGGCGCGCATCACCGACACACGCAAGACGACGCCGGGCCTGCGCAGCCTCGAGCGCTACGCCGTGCGCTGCGGCGGAGGCCACAACCATCGCGAGGACCTCTCGTCGGCGGTGCTGATCAAGGACAACCACATCGCGGCCGCGGGCGGCGTGACCAAGGCGATCGAACGCGCGCGTGCCCGGGCACCCCACACCTCGAAGATCACCTGCGAGGTCTCGAACATGGCAGAGCTCGCAGAAGCCCTCGCCGCGCGCGCCGAGATCATCATGCTCGACAACTTCGCCGATGCCGCGCTGCCCGAGGCTGTGGCGCAAGTGGCAGGTCGAGCCCTGCTCGAGGTCTCCGGTCGCGTCAGTCTCGAGCGTGTCGCGGTGATCGCCAAGGCCGGCATCGACGTGATCAGTGTCGGCGCGCTGACGCACTCCGCGGGATCGGTCGATATCGGCCTCGATTGGTCACTGCCATCGTGAGCGCGAGCGCAGATCTCGACCTCGCACGCTTGGAACCGCTGCTGCGCACCGCTCGCTACGGCCGATCTCTACGCTTGCTCCCGCTCACCGACTCGACCAACGACGACGCGCGCCGGGATGCGGAAGCCGGAGCGCCGGACGGGCACGTGGTGGTCGCGGACGGACAACGCAGCGGCCGAGGATCGCATGGCCGTGTCTGGAGCTCGCCCCCAGGCACCGACCTTTACTTGTCGATCGTGGCACGGCCGAGAGTTCCGCTTGCAGATCTGCCGCCGCTCACGCTGGCCGTAGGTCTCGGCACTGCCGAGGCCGTCGAGCACTCGCTCGGCCCCGGCCCCGAGCGTGTCGAAGTGAAGTGGCCCAACGACGTGTGGATCTCGGGCAAGAAGTGCGCGGGCATTCTGGTCGAAGCGACCAGCAGCGCGAGCGTGCTCGGTCCGCTCGTGATCGGCATCGGCCTGAACGTGAACCGCACGCAGTGGCCGGTGGAGCTGGCCGCGGACGCGACGTCGTTGCGAGCCGCGCGAGGCGCCGTCGCAGCTCTGGATCGCGCAGTCGTGCTCGCGACGCTGCTCGGGTGCATCGAGGGCTGGGTCGATCGCTTCGTCGCGCAGGGGAGCGAAGTGGTCACGGCCGCTTTGCAATCTCGGCTGGCCCTGCGCGGCCAGGCCGTGCGCTGCGATGGCATCGAGGGCCAGCTCCGCGGTGTGGCGCCGAACGGCGCGCTCCTGATCGCAAACGAGACCGGCGTGCACGAGCTCCTCGCAGGCCGTCTCGAGAGATCGTGAACGCTCTAGATCGCGCCCCGCAACGCCGAACACCGACACCTCCCCACCCTGCGCAAGCTTCGCTTCGCTCGCGAAGCATGGGGTATCCTTGGGCTTCTCGGTTGAGCGTATGGGGTTATCCAAAGGCGAGCTCGTCCTCGATCGCTACGTCATCGAAGCGATGATCGGACAGGGCGGCATGGGCGAAGTGTATCGCGCCCACCACCACAAGCTCGGCATGCCCGTGGCGGTGAAGACCATCACCGGCAATGCCTCCCCCGAGCTCATCGCGCGCTTCGCCCGCGAAGCCACGTTGCTCGCGCGCGTGCGGCACCCGAACGTGGTCTCGATCCTGGACGTGGGCGCCACGCCGTCCGGAGCCGAGTGCATGGTGATGGAGTTCCTCGAAGGCGAAGCGCTCGATGCGCGGCTCGAGCGCCGGGGCGCGCTGCCGTGGAACGAGGTGCGTGCGATCGGGCTCTCGATCCTGAAGGGCCTCGACGCGATCCACGGCGCAGGCATCCTGCACCGCGATCTCAAGCCCGGGAACGTGCAGATCGTGCGCGGCACGCCCGAAGTGGTGAAGCTGGTCGACTTCGGCATCGCGCACTCGACCGAAACGGCGAAGTACACGCGCACCGGCGCCGTGATCGGAACACCTGCGTACATGTCGCCGGAGCAGCTCGTCGGCGGCGAGCTCGACGCCCGCAGCGACTTGTACTCGCTCGCGCTCATGCTGTACGAGCTGGTGAGCGGGACTTTGCCCTTCGGCCACGAGCCCACGGCCGCGCTTCGGCGCTTGCGCGATCCGGTGCAGCCGCCGGCGGTCGCGCCGCCCTTGCCTGCGCCGCCGCCCGCGTTCGTCTCCGCGCTGATGTCCGCGCTCGAGCTCGAATCCGACGCGCGTCCGAGCAGCGCGCGCGCGATGTACGCCGCGCTGCACGCGAGCCGCCCGGGCAGCGCTGCCGTCAGCGGAGAGGTCGGCCGCGGTCACGACGAAGGCGCGCGCCCGAAGCCACGAGCCCAAGCGGCTGCAGCCCCGCGAGCGCCAGCCCAGGCCGCGGCTCCGAGGCCGCGCACCGCTGTGGCTCAACCCCCGCAGCGAGCTCCACGCCCACCCGCGCCGCCCGCACGCCAAGCGCGCGCGCCCGAGCCAGAGCATGAGGAGCTCTCCGCG
>JBIOJD010000148.1:0-8820 GCA_044450485.1 Polyangiales bacterium
CTCGATCGAAGGCGAGGGCGGCTGCGTCGAGCGCGGGCATCGCGCGTGGTCTAGCACATGTGCCGGTCGCCGGTCCGGACGCTCGGGACCGGAATGGGCGGCGAGCTTGCGGACCTGGGCCGCGCATGCGACAAAGCGCCGGGCGCGGTGCCGCAGGTGAGGGCCGCCCCAGCACATCGAACCGATGCAGCGCAGTCAAATCATCGAGGCGATTCAGCAGTATGCCCAGGAGATCGCCGAGCGCGAGCTGCCGCCGTTCGCCGAAGCTCAGGTGATCGCCGAGATCGGGATGGACTCGCTCAGCACGCTCGAGATGGTCGGCATGATCGAGCGCGAGCTCGGCATCCACCTGCCGACCGACGAGCTCGGCGAGATCCACACCATCGGCCAGCTCGCCGACGTCATCGAGCACAAGCTGCGCGCAAAATAAGTTGGGTGTAGGCTCGGATGCGAGGAGCATCCGCCATGCCTTACGCGACCGGCCGCATTTTCCACGACGCCGACTCTCACATCATGGAGACGCCGGAGTTTCTCCGGCCTTTCGCCGATCCCGACGTGCGGGCCAAGATGAGGCCGCTCTATCTCAGCACCGTTGCGCCGGGCGAGGAAACCTTCATCGACAAGCTCGCGCGGGCGCACCGCGACCCTGAGTATCGCGCGCAAGACGAAGCCGAGATCATGCTGCGGAAAAACTGGAAAGCCACGGGGTCGTTCATCAAGGAGGACCGTCCCGGCGCGCTCGACCTGCTCGGTTTCTCCTCGCAGCTCGTGTTCAACACCTTCCTCAGCTCGTATCTCGTGGATTGCGAGCACAAGGATGATCTCGTGTTCGCGTACGGCCTCGCGCGCGCTCACAACCGGGCGATCGTGGACTTTTGCGCGGTCGATCGGCGGCTCTTGCCAGTGGGCTACGTGCCGCTCGCGGACTTCGAGCGTGCGTCGGCCATGGCGGGCGAGGCGATCGCGCTCGGTTGCAAGGCGCTGATGGTGCCGTCCGCTTGCCCGCGCGGCCATTCGCCGAGTCACACAGGCTTGTTCCCGGTCTGGGCGCAGGCGCAAGAGGCGGGCGTGCCGATCGTGTTCCACGTCGGCGGCGGCGGCAAGCTGCTCGACCCGAGCTACTTCGTCAACGGCTTGCCCGAGGTCAAGGATTTCCACGGCGGCGCGGAGAATTTCCGTTCGGTCGATTTCATGGCGATTCCCTTTCCGCCGATGCAAACGCTGGCGACGATGATCTTCGATCGCATCTTCGACCACTTTCCGAGGCTCAAGCTCGGCGTGATCGAGCAAGGCGCGTCATGGGTGCCGGGGCTGATGCGCATGCTGGACGCCGCGCTCGATGCGTTTCGCAGAAACGAGGACCGCCTGCAAAAGCTCGAGCTCAAGCCGAGCGAGTACGTGCGGCGGCAAGTTCGCGTCACACCTTATCCTCACGAGGACGTGGCCTGGATCATCGCGAACACGGGCGACGAGGTTTGCCTGTTCTCGTCCGACTACCCCCACGTCGAAGGCGGTAGACACCCCTTGCGTCGCTTCGAAGCGAGCCTCGCCGGTGCGAGTGAGCACGCAAAGCAACGTTTCTACTGCGACAACTTCGTGGACCTGATGGGCAGCGTGGTCGCATGAGCGTCGTCGGCATCGTCTTCGGGCTGATCGTTTGGTTCTTCGTACGCTACGGGATGCTCGGCTTCTACACCGTCGCGCCGAGCGAGCGCGCCGTAGTCACGACTTTTGGACGCGCGCAGAGGCTCGGGGACGCGACCACGAGCAGCGACGAGATGGCCGTCGGCCTCCGGCCCGACGAGCGTGAGCGCTACAGCTATCCACAAGTGGCCGTGGTCCGGCCCGGCTTCTACTGGAAGCTGCCGTGGCAGCAAGTGCACAAAGTGTCGGTGGCCACGGTCACGCTGCCGATCGCCTTCGATCCGGAGGATCCCAGCGCGAACTCCGGAGGACAAGTGTTGCAGGCCGTGACCAAGGATCAGCTCAACATCGGGCTGAGCGGCCAGCTCCGTTACACCTTGGCGGAGCGCAACCTGTACGCGTACCTGTTCGGTGTGAAGGCGCCGATCGCGCACGTGATGGGCTATTTCATCTCGGTCTTGCGCGACCGCATCGCCAACTTCGTCGCTCCGGCGCTGGCGACGACCGAGGCACAACCGGCGAGCACTGATCTGGGAGCTCAGCAGATCTCGATCAACGATCTCCGCAAGCACCTGCGCGCGTTGAACGAGCAGATGAACGTCGAGTGCGCATCGGCTGCGGCCCGCTACGGCATCGCGCTCGACGCAGCGCTCATCACCTCGATCGACCCGCCGACAGAGGTCGAGTCGGCGCTGGCCGCGATCAACACCGCGCACAATCAGGTCTCGAGCGAGATCAGCCTGGCGAACGCTTCGGCCGACCAGAAGATCGTGCAGTCGCGGCGCGCGGTGGAGATCGAAACGTTGAACGCACAAGCGGAAGTGCAACCGCTCCTGGCGCTCGCAAACCAGCTCGATCTGCTCAAGGCTCAGGGTCCGGGCGCGCTCCGCGCCTACGTGCGCAACGCCCGGCTCGGCTTGTTCGACAAGACGGGCTCGGTGGTGCTCGCCCACGACGTGGAGGTGGAGCCATGAGCTTCTTGATCGGAGCGCTCGCCAGCTTCGCGTCTGCGTTCGTGCTGATGCCGACCGCGCTCGCGGTGGCGCAGTCGTTCTGTCTGTACGCCATCGTGCGCGAGCGCCAGTGCATGGTGTTCGAGCTTTTCGGCAAGGTGCGCTGGGTCGCGGACGAGCCGGGCTTGCACTTTCCGTGGGCGCACATGGGGCCGTTCGCGGCGCTGGTGCCCTTCTTCGGCCGGCGACACCTCGTGGACCTGCGCCTCGACCAGACCTACCTGCGCTCGCAGCCAGTGAACTCCGAGGAGGGCGCGCCGATGGGCATCGGCGTCTGGTACGAGGCGTTCGTGAGCGATCCGATCGCGTACCTGTACAAGAACGCCGATCCGGCCGGGTCGCTGCGTGCGAACGTCTCGAACTCGACCGTGCGCTGCCTCAGCAACATGAAGCTCGAGCGCATGCTCGAAGACCGCCACGAGATGAGCCAAGTGGTGCGCGAGGAGGTCTCGCGGCAGTCGCAGCAATGGGGTTACAAGACCGGCTCGGTGTACATCCGCAAGGTGCACTTCCGCGACGTCGGCATGATCGCGCAGATCGAGCAGAAGGTGGTCAACCGGCTGCGCCAGGTCACCGCGGCGATCCAACAAGATGGCGCGAACCGCGTGAACGTCATCCACTCGACCGCCGAGCGCGAAGCCGCCGCCGAGTTCGCGAAGGCCGCCGCGATGCGGCCCCAGATCGTGGGTCAGGCGCTGTCGGGCGTGGCCAAGGACAAGGAGCTCTGCGATGCGCTCTTCGACGTGCTCGAGACCCAACACATGCTGCACAGTCCGGCCCTGCAGATCACGTTGATTCCGCCCGGGTCGAGCTTGCTCGCCGAAATGCAGGCCATTCGCGCGTCGATGACGAGGCGCTGAGGGGCCCGCGCGCGGGGCGGATTTCGGGTATGCTCCCGCGGTGTCGTTTCGAGGTCGGATTGCATCTTGCGGCTGTGTTTCGCTGATCGCCGTCGCCGGTTGCAGTGGTGGTTCGCACGGGGCGGCTCCGGTTCCCAAGCGAAGCGCGATGCTCCGGCGCGACGCGGGATCCTTCGTCGACGCCGCTCCGCGCCAGTTGCCAGATGCTGGCCCGAGCGATGCCGGGTCGGCGCAAGCTCTCGATGCGGACCTCGAGCAGCTGCCGAGCAACGACAGCTTCGAGACCGCGCGACCGATCACGCTCGGCGATCAAGGCGGAGGTGCTCACACGATCGATCACGCCGCGCAGGTCAACTACTACTCGTTTCAGGCGGAGGCCGGACACTTTTACGACATCAGGACGCGCTACGGCTCGTTCAGCCCAGACACCGAGATCACGCTGTATGACGCGGACCACACGCGGCTCGCCTACAACAACAACGGCTCGCTGTGGCCGGGCGACGACGTCGACGCGCGTCTCGTCGTGCGGGCACAGGCCAGCGGCACCTACTACGTCGAGGTGCGCGACCTCTCGACGACGCCGGACATGATCTCGCCGAGCAGCGGAGGACTGTCGGCGTTCTATTCGCTGATCGTGGTCGAGATCCAGCGAGACACTCCGGGGTTCGGATTCGACGCCGAGGGTGCCGACGGTCAGGGGCAAGAGCTCGCGTTCTCGACCGACGTCGCATCGGGCTACGCTTATGTGACGGTCGTCGGCTCGCTCTCATCAGGCGGCCGCGACCAGCTCCCGTTTGCCGGTCGCGGAGGTCAAGCGTTGATCGGCCACGTGCTGAAGCCCGGTACCGACGGCAATGGCTCGACGGAGCAGAGCGCCCGGTTCTGGATCGCGGACGGTGCCAGTCACACGCTCGCGAGCCTCGAGCAGAGCGCGGGACAGGAACAGCTTCACCCGCCGATCGACGACGGCGACTACGCGTTGTCCGCACAGGCGACCTCGGACCCTGCGGGCGAGAACGACTTCTACGCGGTGGATCTGGTCATCCTCCCGGAGAATCCCGGTGAGCAGTCAGACGCCAAGAACGGGACGATTGCGGGCGCGGAGCAGTTGATGATGAAGCAGAGCCCGCGTTTCGAGCGCGGCCTGTTGCTGGCCAGGCTGCCCCCTCTAGACGTGGACTATTTCGAAGTGGACGCCTTTTCGGGCGACATGCTCGGTGTGCTGTGCGAGGCGGCCTCGGCCGGTTCCGGGCTCGTCGATCTGCGCGCCGAGGTGCGCGATCCCGACGACAAGCTGGTCACCTCCGCCACCGAGAGTGCAAATGCATTGCTCGCGATCGACGCGCTTCAGCTCTCGTTTGGCGGTGCATACTACGTGCGGCTCTCAGCTGGCGGACAGCGCCCCGGCATCGACGGCGACTGGGCCCGCTGCGCAGTCACGGTCCAGCGCTGAGCCGGCTCATGCCGGAGGGCCGACCGAGAGCTCGCTCACGACGTCTCCGGCATCGACCAGCATCGCGCTCACTGCGCGTAGCGCTTCGTGCGGAACCAGAGCATGCTCGCCGCGCGCGTGGCGGATCACGAGCACGCCGCTGAGCCATTCGCGATCTTGGTGCGAGCTGCGCAGCAGCAACGGGCGATACACCGAGCCGTCGTGCTCGAACAGCTGACTGGCCTCGGCTTGCTCTTCACTTGCGGGTAGGAGCACCGCGGTCTGCTCGTCGTCGACGCAGCGGTGATAGGCCAGGAACCGCTCCACGAATTCGTCGAGACCTGCCGGCGGCGTCCCCACAGCCGCTCCGAGCGTGGCGCCGTGGTCCTGTACCGTGTACAGGAAACCCTGACTCTGGTCGGCCTCCAGCAGCAGCAACCGGAGCGCCTGGCGCGCCCGCTCCGCAGGGCCGCTGCAGCCCGCGAGCGCGGTTTGGAGCGTGCCGGTCGCGGTCTGGGTGCGGGTCATCGTGGTTCGCGGATCTTCGGCCAGCACGGCGGGCTGCAGGCCGCTGCTGCGCGCTTCACCGAGCAGGCGCGAGAGCTTGGCGCGAAGCGCTGCGCTCCGGGTTCGGCCGTAGACTTCGCTGCACCGCGCGACCGACTGGTCGAACAGCGCTTCGTCTTCCAAGCCGAGCGCGATCCGAGCCCGGCACTCGAATGCCGCTGCGAGCAGAAGGCCGCTGACGCCGATCCGTTCGAAGCTGGCGATCACGGCCTCGATGCGGTGCAAGGCGCTCGCGTGCTGGCCAAGGCGCGCTTCTGCCAGTGCCAGCAGGCGCTCGAGCGTCCACGCCCCGAGCCCGAGGTCTTCACGCTCGCAGAGCGCGATCGCTTCGAGCGCAATGCGCTGCGCCTCCTCTGCTCGGCCGAGCTCGAGCAAGGTGACGAGCTTGCCTTCGACGGCCAGGTACCACACGGGGTGGTGGCCAGGCGCCATTGCCGACAGTGCGCGATCGTAGTGCTCGATCGCGCGCGGATAGTCGCCGCGCAACCGGTGGTACTCGGCCTCGCCGCGGAGCTTGATCGGGACCCAGCCCGGGAAGCGCTCAGCCATGGCGCCCAGCGCATCCAGCGTTTGCTTCACGCCTATCAAATCGTCCGCGCGCGAGTACGCGATCATCAGGTTGTGCAGATGCGATCCTTCGAGATCTTGGATGCCGCCGCGACCGATGCGCAGCCGTTCTTCGCGCTTGCGGCACGCTTCGGCCTCGTGCCAATCGCCACGCGCCAGGTGGTAAGTCATCCGAATTCGCCACGCTTGGATGCGGTATGCGGCCTCGGCCTCGCAATGATCCGCGCGCTCGAGCGCTTCGCGCATGCCGAGGGCAGCCTCGACCAGACCGAGCGCGTAGAACACGGCCGTGGCGTCCGCGTTCTTCTCCAAGCGCGCACGCCAGCGCTCGCACACCCGCAGATACCGCGCGTCGAGCAAGTCGCGCACGACGACGCAGGCCTCGGCAACGATCTGAAGCTGGGGCGAGAGCGGGCACAACGGCTCGATCGATGGCAGCGCCTCGATCAGCGCGCGGTCGAACGTTCCACCCGCGACGCGAGCTTGCGCGGCGATGAAGCGCGCGAGCTGGGGGATGGCGTCGATAGGCGCGAGCACGCGCTCCGAGCTCGGTGTGGCGTCGAAGTGCTGCTGCACGGCCGTCAGCGCCAGGGTCAAGCGCTGCTGCGGCTCGATCTCGCTCGAGAGCGCCCGATAGGCGCTGAGGCCCGACAGCTCGGAGAGCTGTTCGAGCAGCGCAGGTCCGTGACGATGGAAGACAGCCGGTGCGTAGGAGCCGAGCGCGACCAGCGCCGATCGCAGGACGTAGCGCTCGCGCGGCGGCCGTCCGAGCCGCTCGGAAATTTCGATCGCGCGCTCGAGCTGCCCGAGCGTGCGCCGCAAGTCGGAGCCGACGTGCGGGGCGCGGTTGGGGTCACCGAGCGCGGGCTCGAGCCAAGCGACCAGCGTGTCGATCGCGGCGCCGTCCTCGGCCGCGGCTTGCAGATGCCACGCGACCTCGTAGGGAGGTGCTGCGCGTGCGCGCAGCATCTCCGCAAGCGCGCGGTGCAGCTGCCGGTAGCGCGGCTCGTCGATTCGCTTGGCGAACAAGTCCACGTAACCCCGGTGCGAGAGCGCATACGACGTGCCCTGCGGCGACACGATGCCTGTGCTCACGAGCTCGCCCATCGCGTGGTGCAGCTGCGCGCTGCTCACGCCCGGACGCAGGAGCGTTGCTTCCTCCATTGAAAACGCGTCGGTTGCTCTCGAGCTGAGCGCTTCCGCCAACGCGCACGCTTCGGGCGAGAGCGCCGCAATGCGGGCCGTGCGGACTTGCTCGAGGTTGTCCGGAAACTGGCCATGTCCCAGGTGAGTCGGCAACGACCAGCTGCCCGCGTCGTGGCGCACCGTGCCGCTGCGCACGAGGTGCTCGGCCAGCTCGACCAGCGCGCGCGGATTGCCGGCTGCCGAGGCGTGGAGGCGGTCGGCCACCATCTCGATGTTCGGGGCTGCGCCGAACATGGATGAGAGCAGCGTGAGGGCGTCGTTCGCGCTGAGCGCCCGCAAGCGAATCCGTTGCCCCCGGGTCGCGAGCAGCGCGTGGGGCGCGGGTGCGTGGGGTGCACGGTCGAGCGCCGAGGTGACCACGATCGCGAGCCCATTGCCGCGTGCAGCGAGGCCGAGCATGGCGAGCATCGCGAGCGAGGGCTCGTCGATCTGATCGACGTCGTCGACTGCAAACAGCAGCGGGCGCTCGCGGCTCGCCGAAAGGAGCCACTCCTGCAATGCCTCCTGAAGCGTGTCGCGGTCGTCATACGAGCCCGTGCCCGCGAGGCCCGAGAGGATGCGCGTGAGCCAGGGGCTCTTGGCCGCGATCTCTGCTTTCTCCGGTCTGTGCGCGATCAGTTGCTCGCACAGGCTGCGCGCGACGCCGTAGGGCCCACCCGCATCCGCGCTGTCGGCGCGCAACACCGTGAAGCCGAGGATCTTGCCCTCGAGCACGCACGCGTCGAGAAAACGCGAGCGACCGACGCCGACGTGACCGTCGATCATCACCGAGCCTCCGGACCCGCGCGTGGCCGCCATCAGCGCGACGCGCACCTTTGCAAGCGCGTCGTCTCGACCCACGAGCTTGGGCGTCGTCAAGTACGCGGCCGAGGTCGCGATCGCGCGGTCGCTCTCGAGCCCCGCGATTCCATCCAACCTCTCGATCACTTCGCCAGCCGTGGAAGGTCGGCTGTGGGGGTCCAGATTGAGAAGCGACATTACGAGCCGACTGAGCGGCTCCGGGATCTGGGAGTCGAGTTGCGATGGCGCAGCGGGAGCGGAGCGCCAGAGATCGTGCAGCTCCGCCAGTCGTCGCGCCGGATACGCATGGCGCCCCGTGAGCGCCCAGTACGCGGTCGCACCGAGCGCGTACAGATCGTGGCGTCCGTCCACGTACTGCAGGTTCATCGCCTCCGGCGCCACGAACGGCGGCGTGCCCATCACCGTCTTGAACACCCCTGAGGGTGCCATCAGACCGAAGTCGATCAGCTTGGGCCGACCGCCTTCGTTGCAATACACGTTGCGCGGGGTGACGTCGCGATGGACGTAGCGCCGCGAGTGCAGCAACGCGAGACCCGACGCGATGTCGCGCAGCAGCTTGCACGCCTCGCGCCACGGCAGCGGTCCGCGATCGCGTAGGCTTTGGCCGCGCAGCAGCTCCATCGTGTAGTAGGCCTGGCCTTGGTCGACGCCGTAGTCGCGGACCTCGACGATGCAAGGGTGCGCGAGCTCGCTCAGCGCGTGGTACTCGCGGGCGAACAGGTGCATGCGC
>JBIOJD010000149.1:0-8801 GCA_044450485.1 Polyangiales bacterium
CGACGCTCGCGGTGCTCACTCTGGCCCCCAAGGATCGAGAATGGCGGCGCCGGTGCGTGCGATGTCCGAGCCGTTGCGCGTGACCACGGTCAGACCGCGGACGATGGCGGTCGCTCCGAGCAGCGCGTCGATCACCGGCAATGCTTGCCCCTGCTTCTCCGCCCGCGCAAGTGCCCGCCCCCACTCGGTCGCGATCGCGTCATCGACCGCGATGACACGGTCTGCGGCCTCAGCACGCACGGTTTCCAACCAGCGCCTGAGCGCACGCTTGCGAGCGCCTGAGGCGAGTCGCTCGATACCTTTCTCGAGCTCGCCGAGCGTGAGCACGCTCAGGTAGCAGGACTCGGGATCTTCGTTCCGCAACCAGTCGATGACGTCGGGCGAAGGTCGCGGTTTCGTCGGCTCGGAAACCACGCAGGTGTCGAGCAAGTAGCTCATCCGAGGGCGACCTTCCGGCCAACGTCTCGTCTGCGATCGATCCGGAGCCCGCCCGGCACTTTGGGCGCCGACAGCAGCGCATCGATCAAGGTGGCGCGCTTGCCCTTCGCCACGAGCTTCCTGTAGTCACCGTACGAGAGCACGACGGCCGCCTCGGTTCCGCGCCGGGTGACGATCTGAGGTCCGTTGCGGTCCGCCTCGTTGACGAGCTCGCTGAAACGATTCTTCGCTTCCTGCAGTTGCCATGCGCCATTGCTTGCTCTCTTCGTCATCTAGACAGTCTAGCCAGACTGGGTTGAAGGTCAAACCGCCTGACTGCCCGCCCTGCTCAGCTGACCTGATACCTGCGTAGTGCGGGCATGCGCCAGGTGAGCATTGCGACCACGATCAGGCACGCGATGCCGCCGCTGACCACCGAGAACGTGGGGCTCGTCAGGTGCGCGACGAAGCCGGACTCGGCGGCGCCGAGTTGGTTGCTGGCGCCGATGAAGATCATGTTGACGGCGCTCACGCGGCCGCGCAGGGCGTCGGGCGTGGACAGCTGGATCGCGGTCGAGCGCATCACGACGCTGATCTGATCAGCCATGCCGGCGAGCAAGTACGCGGCGATCGAGAGCGGGAAGAGCCGCGAGGAGCCGAACACGATCGTGGCCACGCCGAAGACCGCGACCGCCGAGAGCAGCGCGGGGCCGGCGTTGCGCGCGGGTGGCCGCAGCACGAGCACGAGCGACATCGCGAGCGCGCCGACCTCGAACGACGAGGTGAGCATGCCATAGCCGCCGGCGCCCGCGTGCAGGATCTGCTTGGCGTAGATGGGCAGGAGCGCGGTTGCACCGCCGAAGATCACCGCGAACATGTCTAGCGACATGCAGCCGAGGATCACCGGCTGAGCAATCACGAACGCCACGCCTTCGCGGATCGCGGCGATGCTGATCGCGTTGCGGCTCGCGATGTCACCGCCGCCCTTCAGTGACGCGACGCCTGTGAAGCCGAGCGCGACGAGCACGAGGTACGCGGTGTACGCGGAGCCGATGCCGAAGCGCGCGATCAACACGCCCCCGAGCGCCGGGCCCGACGCAAAGGCGAGCGCGGTGTTGGTGGACGCAATCGTGACCGCGCGCGCGAAACGGTCGCGACCGACCAGCGCGGGGAGCAGCGCCGAGCGCGCAGGCGCCTCGAACGCACCGGCGGCCGCCGCGCCGGCAACGGCGGTGTAGAGCCACGGCAGCGAGGCGTGGCCGGTGCGTGTGACGTACAGCAGGAGCGATCCGCAGCCGCACAGCACGAGCTGCGCCATGTTGATCACGCGGCGCCGGTCGTGGCTGTCCGCAACGGCGCCACCCAAGAGCGTCAGCCCGAGGACCGGCACGAACTGAACGATGCCCACGAGCCCCAGGTAGAACGCCGAGTGCGAGAGCTCGAACACGTGCCAGCCGATCGCGGCACGCAGCATGGTCATCGCGGTCGCGGACGCGAAGCGGCTGACCAAGAACAGGTAGAAATCGCGGGGCAAAGCGGGCACCCGAGCGTAGCGCGCGCGGCCGCCTCTGCCACGAAACCAGCAAGCTTTTGCCGCAAGTCGGCCCGTCGTGTCGTAGAGTCGTTCGCGATGGCAGGCCCGCGAAAGTTCTCGGTCGCGCAGACCGCGCTCGGCGCCGGTGTGATCAACGCCGTGCTCAACGCACCGCTCGCGCTCTTGCTGGTGCGGCCGGGCGCTGCGCTGCCCTTGTTCGGCCTGCCGAGCGTCGCGGCCGACCTCGTGGCCATGGGCTACGGCATCTCGTTCGGGACCGCGCTCGTGGTCACGCTGCAGACGCGCAGCGCGCTGCGCCGCGGGCGGCTATTGCTGCCCGAGCTTCCGCCGCGTCTGCACGCGTCGCTCGCGCGCTGGCCGAGCTCCGTGCTGCACCGGGCGGTGAACCTCGGGGTGCTCTCGGTGCTGCTGTTCGTGCCGCTGCCGCTGCTCGCGCTGGTCGTGCTCGGGGCTCACGACCTCGACCGCTCGACGCTGATGATCTTCAAGGGCGCCTTCTCCTTCGTACAAGGCGCGCTCGTGACCCCGCTCGTGGTCGTCGCCGCTGGCGTTGCGCCGCGGACGTAGCAGCCGCTTTTCAGAACCCTTTGAGCCGGGCGAAGCGGTCGCGGTGATACGCGGAGTCGCCGAACGTCAGCTCGGCAGATGCGCCGCGCTTCAGGTACAGGCCGATGTCGTGCTCGTCGGTCATGCCGATGCCGCCGTGCATCTGGACTGCCTCGCGCGTGATCAGACGCGAACAGTCGGTCAGGCGCGCTTTGGCCGCGCTCGCCGAGACCGCCACGTCGTCGCGCTTGTCGTCGATGGCCGAGAGCGCGTCCATCACCACCGACTTCGCGAGCTCGAGCTGGCAGAACATCTCGACCGCGCGGTGCTGAAGCGCCTGGAACGTGCCGATCAGCGCGTCGAACTGCACGCGCGTCTTCAAGTACTCGATCGTGGTCTCGTAGGCATGGCTGATGAGGCCCAGCATCTCGGCCGACAGGCAGATCGTCGCGCGATCGATCACCGGATCGAGCACGTCCGCGCCCTTGTCGACTTTGCCGAGCACTGCAGAAGCCGGCACGTCCACCGCTTCGAGCTTCACCTTGGCCGCGTTGCGGCTGTCGACCATCACCGTGCGCTCGATCTTGACGCCCTTCTGTCCCGCGTCGACGAGGAACAGCGTGATGCCGTCGCGATCGCCCTGCGCGCCCGAAGTACGCGCCGAGACGATCAGCTTGTTCGCGACGTGGCCGTCGAGCACGAACGTCTTCTGCCCAGTGAGCCGATAGCCGCTGCCGCTCTTCTCGGCCTTGGTCGCGACCTCGTAGGGATCGAAGCGCCGCGCTTCCTCGAACGCGAGCGCCATGATCGTCTCGCCCTCGCAGATCCCCGGCAACAGCGCCTTCTTCTGTTCCTCGGTGCCGCCCTCGAGCAATGCGCCGCCGCACAACAGCACCGTGGAGAGCAAGGGAGTCGACGCCAGCGTGTGGCCGCACTCCTCCATCACCACGCCGAGCTCGGTGTAGCCGAGACCGGTGCCGCCGTAGGCCTCGGGCACGATCGTCCCCGCGAACCCGAGCTCGGCCATCTTGCGCCAGAAGTCGGCGGAGAAGCCGGTCGCGTCCTTGCGATCGCGCAGGCTGCGAAGCTGGCTCACGGGCGCGTTCTCGCGAACGAGCTGGCGCGCGTTGTCTCGGAGCATCGTCTGTTCGGCGTTGAGCGTGAGTGACATCGTCTTCCCCTATCGGATCGTGCGTTCGAAGGTCTTGTATCAGTCGCGGCCCGGCAGGCCGAGCACGCGTTTGGCGATCACGTTGCGTTGGATCTCGGACGTGCCGCCCTCGATCGAGCTGCCCTTGGCGCGCAAGAAGCCGCGGGTCGTGCCCAGCTCTTCTTGGCTGAAGTGCTCGCCTTCCCAGCCGAGCGCTTGGTAGCCCATGGCCTGAACCATCAGCTCGGAGCGGCGCTTGCCGAGCTCGCTCATGTAGAGCTTGAACATCGAGCTCGCGGCGCTCGGTCCCTGGCTCTTGGCCTCTTCCGACGCGCGCCGCGTGGTGAGCGAGAACGCGAGCTGATCGAGCTCGAGCTGGGCGATCGCATCCCGCAGTCGCGGCTCGCCGAGCTTGCCTTGTCGGTCACCCAGGTAGCGGCGCGCGCTCTCGGCCAAGAGCGATGGCCCGCCGTGGCCTCGCTTGCCGGCATCTGCCCCACCGCCGCGCCGGCCGCCCAAGCCGGCGCCCATGCCCGACAGCATGGTGCGCTCGTATTGCAACAAGCGTTTGGCGATGGTCCAGCCTTCGTTCTCGCGGCCGATCAAGTTCTTCGCGAGCGCCTTCACGTTGTCGAAGAACACCTCGCAGAACTGCGATTGACCACTGATCAGCCGGATCGGCTTGATGGTGACGCCCGCCGACTTCAGGTCGAACAGGATGAAGCTGATGCCCTGGTGCTTGGCCGCTGCCGGATCGGTGCGGACCAGGCAGAACATCCAGTCGGCCAGGTGCGCCATGGTGGTCCAGATCTTCTGGCCATTGATCACGAAGAAGTCGCCGTCGCGCACGGCGCGTGTCTTCAAGCTGGCGAGGTCGGACCCGGAGCCGGGCTCGCTGTAGCCCTGGCACCAGCGCACGTCGGCGCGCGCGATCTTCGGCAAGTGCTCGAGCTTTTGCTCGTGGCTCGCGAACTCGAGCAGCACCGGCCCGAGCATCTGCGTGCCGAAGCTGAGCGCTGGGTTCATCGCGCCGATCCGGCCGAGCTCCTCGGCGATCACCGCGGCCTCGGCCGCGCCGAAGCTGCCGCCACCGTACTCCTTGGGCCACATCGGCACGCTGTAGCCCCGCTCCGCCAGCGCATGGGCGAAACCCTTCACGTCCTCGGGCGCGGCTGCGGGCCGTTGCTCGCCGGGCTTCGGCGCGCGCAGCGACGCCGGACAGCGTGCGTCCAGGAAGGAACGTACTTCCTCGCGGAAGCCATCGAGCGAGCCCATCGTGCGCCTACTTTCCGGTGTCCAGCCGCGGGTCAGGCCCACGTGCCGGCACTGGCGCAGGCGTAGCAGGCTCGGGCCCGGGACGGAAGGGCCAGCTTTGAATTAACTACAAAATCGGGCTCGCGAGGCCGGTGGCGAGCATGCGAATTCCACAGGGGAAACGCGGAGATGACCGTGATTGGCCTTGGCCGGCCGGTCAGCCTGCGCCCGCGTTTTTCGCAGTAGAAAAACCAACAAACGCGCTTCGGGATCTGCCATATTCCGCCCGGAGGTAGATGGTGAGGGCGGCCGAGGTGATGCGGCCACCATGGGGCTGGGACGCGGTGTGCCGCGTATCTTTGACTTGAGTGGAGGATGGTTGTGATGGACAAGCAAACGTTGTGGATGGGGACTCTCTTGCTCGTCGTTGCGAGCTTGGGCTGTGGCAGCAGCAATAAGCCGAGCGGAATGGAAGACGCTGGCGACAGCGGCTTGGAGGACTCGGGGAAGCCAGACTCCGGCAAGCCCGACTCCGGTCCGTCGATGACGATGACGATGACCGCGATGCCGGTGCCGTGCGGCAGCAACATGTGCCAGCCGCCAGGTGGCGCTGGCGGCGGGCTTTTGGGCATGCTCGGCGGATTGGGCGGTGCGGCAGGCGGCATGGCGGGCGGAGCGGCAGGCGGGCTGGGCCTTCCGATGGCGGCTGCGTGCTGCCTCGACGAGACCTCGGGCACGTGCGGCATCTCCGCGGGAGCGGGCATGATGTGCCAGAAGATGGCTGTTCCCGACTCGCGTTGCCCAGGTCCCGATCTCGGGGCGCTCGGCGCGTTGGTCGGCGGCGGCATGGCAATGTCCGGCTGCTGCACCGACAGCAATCAGTGCGGCGTGGACGGCGCCGCCTTCGGCAACGGTTGCGTCGAGGACGGAGCGGCGGCGAGCATGCTCTCGGCGATCCCGTTGATCGGCATGTTGATCATGATCCCGCCACCACGGGCGTGCGACGCGAGCGGCGGCGGCAACGACGCCGGCTCCGAGATGATGATGATGAGCGGCGGCGATGCCGGTCATTGATAGGCGCCACCGGTCGTAACCGCAGCCGGCAAGCTCGCTCGTGGCGCGGCCGCTCTGGACCTGGACGCGGCGTGCCGCGTATCTTCGACTCGGGTGAGCGGATGGTTGTGATGAACAAGCGAACGTTGCGGATGGCGGCGCTGCTGCTCGCGGTTGGTGCCTTCGGTTGCGGCACCAGCAACAAGCCCGGAATGGAAGACGCGGGTGACAGCGGCCTCGGGGACTCGGGGAAGCCCGACTCGGGCAAGCCTGACTCCGGTCCGTCGATGACGATGACGATGACCGCGATGCCGGTTCCGTGCGGCAGCAACACGTGTCAGCCGCCAGCGAGCCTCGGGGATTTTGCTGGTGGTCTCGGTGGCATGGCAGCAGGCGGTCTCGGTGGCCTCGGTGGTGGCGGTGGCGCCATGGCCTGCTGCGTGGACCAGTCCACAGGTCAGTGCGGCATGTCGATGGGCGGCACGTGCAATCCTCCTCCGACGCCCGATCCGCGCTGCCCGAGCCTCAACGTGTTCGGCATGATGATCGCGGGCTGTTGCATCAGCGACATGTGCGGCGTCGACGCATCGGCGCTCGGCATGGGCTGCGCCGAGAACGGCGGAGCCAAGGCCGCGCTGGCGGCCACGGGCCTGGGTGGCTTCATCATGATTCCAGACGCGCAAGCGTGCGACGCGAGCGGCGCCGGCCACGACGCCGGCTCCGACATGATGATGAGCGGCGGCGGCGACACCGACGCCGGTCACTGATAGAGGCTGCCGGTCGCAACCGCGGTCGGCCAGCTTTGCCCCTGCACGTCCTCGTGGGCGCGGTCGAGCGCGTCGAGCGCGCCTTGCACCGTGGGGATCGCGTTTAGCTCGGCGATCAGCGTGGGGAGGTCGGGTAGGGTGCGCAGGTAGCCGGGGTAGGCGCGGCGCATGGCGCGCACGGCGCGGCGCTCGCCGCGGTCTCGTTGCATCGCGAGCAAGTGCACGCGGCAGAGGGCGAAGCGTTCGTCGAGCGTCGGCGAGGGCACTCTTGCGGCGTGGTCGAGGCGCGCGCGAGTCTCGCGGAAGATCCATGGGTGCTCGATCGCGCGGCGGCCGATCATCACGCCCGCGCAGCCGGCGAGCGCGAGCGCGCGATGCGCATCGTTGCTGCTGCGCACGTCGCCGTTGACGATGACCGGGATCGTCACGGCCTGCTGCGCTTTGCGCGCCCAGCTCCAATCGGCCGCGCCTGCGTGCCCCATCTTCGCGGTGCGGCAATGGATCGTGAGCGCGCGGACGCCGGCATCTTCCAGCCGGCGCGCGAGGTCGACGATCGGCATCTCGTCCTCTTCGCCCCAGCCGATCCGCGTCTTCACCGTCACCGGCAGTGCCACCCGCGACACGACCATCTTCGCCATCGCCACCATCGCATCCGGCACGCGCAGCCATCCTGCGCCCGCGCCTCCGCGCGCGACTTTGGGCACCCAGCATCCACAGTTCACGTCGATGAACGCGGGCTCGGCGCGCTCGGCGATCGACGCCGCTTCGGCCAAGCGCCGCGGATCCGAACCGTAGATTTGGATCGCGGTCGGCGAGTCGTCCTTCGCTAGCTCGATCTTCGCAAGCTCCTTGCCGCAACTCGCCACCAGGTTCTCGGCGCGCACGAACTCGGTCACGCACAGCTCTGCGCCGAGCGAGCGGCAGATGCCACGGAACACCGCGTCGGAGACATCCTCCATCGGCGCGAGGATCGCGGGCCGAGAGGCAAACACGCGATCGAAGTCGAAAGTCCTGCGCATCACGCTGAAACCTAACACGCCCCGCGCGCAGGCCGTCGACTTGCGCCCGCGCTCTGCGCGTGCGATATAGCGCGCGGGCTCGATCAGCCAGCGCCGACCTCTGTCGCCGCCTTCTGACGCCCTCCCCAGTTTCGGGAGAGCCCTTCAACCTAAAGTCATCTCGAGGGCGGGAGACGCCGCGGCCGACGCAGTTCGGCCACGCACGCGGTGCCCAGTGTGGCCCCCGTGCAGCAAGAGAGATCCGTTTTGACAAGCTCCTTTTCCCAATCCGCGCCCATCGCGCCTCGCGCGACCGCGCAAAGACCCGAGCCCCAACGTGGCGGTTTCGCCGAGCTGGGCCTGTGCGCTCCGCTGTGCGAAGCCGTGCGTGCCGCGGGCTACACCGAGCCGACACCGATCCAGGTGCGCGCGATTCCGATCGCGCTCGATGGCCGAGACGTGCTCGGCTGCGCCCAGACCGGCACCGGCAAGACGGCGGCCTTCGCGTTGCCGATCTTGCAACAACTGCTCGCCCCGGACGCGCGCAACGAGCCCCGGCACATCCGCGCGCTCGTGCTTGCACCCACGCGTGAGCTGGCTTCGCAGATAGCCGAGAGTTTCCGCCGCTACGCCGCGCGCACGTCGTTGCGCTGTCAGGTCGTGTTCGGCGGCGTCGGCAAGCAGCAGCAAATCGCCGCGTTGCGGCGCCCGCCGGACGTGCTGGTGGCCACGCCGGGGCGTTTGCTCGATCTGCTGCAAGACCGCGCGTTGCGCCTCGACCAGGTGCGACATGCGGTCCTCGACGAGGCCGATCGCATGCTCGACATGGGCTTCATCCACGACGTGCGCCGGATCATCTCGGAGCTGCCGGAGAAGCGACAGACGCTGATGTTCTCGGCCACGATGCCGCACGAGATCGAACAGCTCGCGAGCCGCATCCTCACGCGGCCACAGGGCATCGCGGTCGACCCAGTCGCCTCGACCTGCGCGCCGATCGCGCAAGGCGTGTACTTCGTCGAGCAGCGCAACAAGCGTGACGCGCTGGTCGCGTTGCTGCGCGA